>CAKZLX010000500.1 GCA_937127265.1 uncultured Pseudomonadota bacterium | reverse complement strand
CTGTCTCGAAAACCATCGAGCAGTTCCTTGTGGGCAATCACTTTCACCAGTGTCCAAATACTCATGTTTCACACACCAGTTTCACAAATGCCTCTTCGAGATCTGTCTCGCCAGTCCGTGCACAAAAATCGTCTACATTGCCAGTGGCCACCACTTTCCCACTGGCGATCACCACAATTTCATCACACAATGCTGAGACTTCTTGCATGATATGACTCGATAAAATCACACAACAACCAGCTTCTTTCATTCGACGAATCAAAATACGCATGGCACGGGTGGTCATCACATCCAAGCCATTGGTTGGTTCGTCTAAAATGACATTTTTAGGATCGTGCACGATCGCTCTGGCAATCGATACTTTCATTCGCTGTCCTTGTGAAAAGCCATCGACACGACGAGACAATATCTCTTCCATATCCAACAACTCATTCAGTTCATCAATCCGTTTGTTGGCCTGTTGCAAACTCATCCCTTGCAATCTGGCAAAATAGGTGATGTTTTCTTTGGCGCTGAGTCGGGGATACAGACCATAGGCATCCGGCAAAGCCCCTAAACAACGACGGGCTTCAAGGGTTTGGGTGCTTGGATCAAACCCATCGACGGAAACCATGCCACTATCTGGACGTAGCAATCCGTACATCATCCGAATCGTAGTCGACTTCCCTGCTCCATTGGGTCCCAGCAAACCCGTGATTTGACCATCTAAGGCCGTAAAAGACACCGATTGAACCGCCTGAACCGAGCCAAATGATTTGGCGACATTCTCAACTTGAATCATGGTGCCGTCCCTGTTGCTGAGAGAATAAACGGAGGGCGTTGCAAGGTGCTGGCACAGGCGACATCCAACGTTTGTGGATTTTGAGCGTTAACAAAGTCGGTAACCATATCGGAAATACAAGGTTGATGTATCGTATTGTGACCCATGCCAGATGCCACAACATGGGTTGCATTGGTCAAGTGTGCCAATACTTCATCACCGTATTGGGGTGGTGTGACCGGATCATACGCCCCACTGAGCAACAAGGTGGGTATATCAGAACGCCATGACGTATCGAGGACTGTTGCCGAACTGGTTGGCCAGGCCGCACACATCTCTTGCAACTGTACAGTGGGTTGCACCCCCAAATCCATTTCGGGACGGGTGGTAAAATCAATCCGCGGAGCATCTTCGGCACAAATAATCGATAAATACAAGCCAATCGGAATGCCCTCAAATGGACTGTTGCCCAACCAACCGACTACCGTGGACCAGTCTTGATGCTTGGCTATGTTGTGAATGGCGTGGGGAATCAAAGATGCGGTGACCCCTTGGTAGAGCATTTGTTGAATCACCGCCCACAATACCTGCTCGCTGACTTCGATTTGTGTCGGTTTACCAGTCACTGGATCCAAATGGTTGACCCTATATGGTTCAGCATTTTGTAAATCCTGTATCAAACTTTGGTACTCTTCTTTCAAATCGGGAAACGCTGCTCGACAAGCCTCATCTTCTTCACAATCGGCAAAGACATGACCCAAGGAATCACGAACAGCAACCCCAAAATCACCGCCAATTGCCCTACTAGGTGGCACAACCCCATCCAATGTCGCCGTGCGAACGATCTCTGGATAGGTATTCATGATGGAAAGTGCCAGGCGGGTACCATAAGACACGCCGTACAAGTTGATGTTTTTATACCCCAACTGATTGACAATCCAATGGGTGTCGGCAGCCAAATGGGTGGTTTGATACCATTGAGGCTCAATCTCTAAACTTTGGTGGCAAGTTTGGATTGCCTCGGTAGGAATATCATCGGCTTTCAAATCTGTCGGCAATTCGCAGTGTAAAGGATTTGATTGTCCAGTACCTCGTTGATCAACAAAGACCAAAGTGCGGCGTTGGTGAATCTTTCGTAGCGCAGGATACAAGGTTGCGATTGTTTCCGAAGCTCCTTGTCCAGGTCCACCAGCGAATACAAATAAAGGATCGGGTTCCGCATTGGCTCGAATGGCTGGTAATGTAACCACATGCAGTGGAATAGATTCGGTATAAATCTGATCCGCAGGATTACGGGGAACAAACATCGTGGCACACAATGCCTCTTGACGGACATATTTTGGATAACAACGCTCCCACTGGACAGGCTGCACCAATTCTGCTACGATATCTTCTTCAGCACCCGCCCATGCTAGCCACCAGATCATCTTTCTGCCCCCGATTCACTGGATATTTCTATATCCTGAACAGCCGGATTGATCCACTGTTCCAACAGAACCTGCCAATCGTCGGTTTTGGACATTTGTTGGTCCCATTGAGTGATTGCGATGGGGGTTGACTGCAGCATTTTTGGTACCATCATCGTACGAAAGTGTGAACGGTGCATCCAATACAAGGCAGTGTTTTGTTTGACCATCGGCCAAATCAGTGCCCCAGTATCAAAGAGGACACACAACCAACCAGACGGACGATGAACACTTACGGATTGAATATACTGCAAAAGCGACTTCCAGCGATGTACTTCTTTCGTCGATAACCAACGGTTCAATTCTTGAAAGCGCTGAACACACCGTATATGCTGTTGTGTTATTTTTGGTAAGCGCCGTTTCCATGGGGTTGAGAATTGAGTGGCCACCAAAAACAAACGATGCAGTGGACCGTCTGTGCCCTCAACATTCAATACCTGCGTCAAGGCAACATCCGTACAATATTCCCGTAACACCCATTCCAAGACCCGTTGTTTCACCACAATCGGATATCCTGAATGTAGAAAATCGAGCAATTTGGACCAAGACCAGCTGGACACATCCGATAGAGAAACCTGTTCTCCATAGGCTTTGGCGATATCCAAGAACAGTGGATTGCTGGTTTGCATACCAAGATGTTTGTGTAAAGCATAAAGGGATATTGAATCTGGAATACTTTGGGCGATGGCTTTGGGTGGATCTTCGGTACGAAAAGCCTTGTAATATTGTTGTAACCACCCTTGGCATGTCGGTACTTTGCGGGCAAAATGAGCATTGATTGCCAAGCGGTACTCTTGATATTGCCACAATAGTGCTGTCAGTTCCTGCATGGTTGCGCCATCCATGTTCTCCAATGAAGTCACCGCTATCGCCAATATCTTTTCTTGTAAAAGCGTATTGGAACGTTCTCTAGCCAAAGCCGGGATTCTTCTGAGCATCGCCGGCTTCAATTTCCACTCACGCAGTTGGGTAGTTTCGATTTGTAACAGTTTGCCCCGTAAGGCATTGTCTTTGGACTGACTGCTGCGCACATTGCCTTTCACTGCTGGTAAGGCATCAATAGCTTGTTGTAATCGTACTGGTGTCCCGACAAACTTGATATTTTTGGGAAACATCAACGCTCCAACTGCTCAATCAAGTCATCCATCGCTTCTCGTAAACGTTCAATCGAGCCATTGATACGAAGAACACCTTCTGCCAGTACAGTATCAAACTGCACCAAAGTACCATCCACTGACTGTGGTAACTGTTGGGCAAAGGCATCCACACCAACCGTCAGAACCTTTTGCATTTGCTCCATTTGACTGGTCAATTCAATCAAACGAGATGACTGGGCAGACAGCGTTTTTAAGAGTTGAGCACTCAGCTTACCCATTTGCTGCACACTTTGGTTTTGAGAATCGGTGGCCTGTTTCATGGTTTCAATGGTGTTGGTACTGCCTTCGGAAACTATACGTATGTCATGGGAAGCTTGTTGCATCAACCGTACCACAGGTTCCAAATTGTCAATGGTACTTTGAACCCCTTGTAAGGTGGTTGATACCGCATCATTGCTTTGGTTCTGTAAGCCTAAACTTTGCTGTACCTGTGCCAACAATCCATCCATATCCCCACCGGCTTTGATATATTTATCGGCGGTGAAAGAAAGCGCATTGGAGGCTTGTTGTAAGGATTCATTGAACTGGTGATAAGAGTTTGCTGTTTCGGTGATGTTGGGAAATACTGCTTGCAACTGGTTGGAGGCTTGTTTGAAGTTTTCCGAGACCGTGGTTGCTGGTTTCATACTCTCTTGAAGATTGGATACCACACTGTCTAACTGTTGCGCACTTTCTCCGAGTTGTTGTAAAGCAGGTGTAAGGACTTGCACCAACTGTTGCCATGAACCAATGTGTCCCTCTTGTAGATTGACTAGAGATGCCATCGAAGCTTGTGAACGATCCAACGACTCGCTGTACTGACGGTGTATCTGCCCCAATTGCAAGGTCATGTCTGCACCTATTTTTTCCAAAGAACGTTGGGTTTGCACTTGGGCTTCACTCATCGCCTTTTGTAATTGTTGACCAGCTTCTTGGGCTTGATCCAACAACGATTGCCCTGCCATTTCTTGTTGACGAGCCGCCGAGAGTAGACCACTTTGATATTGTTGAAAGATTTCTTGCAAAGAGATTTGCAAGTCAGTACTAAAATCAGTCAACCTTCCTTGCAAAGCAGATTGGGTCTCTTGAATACTGCTACGCAATTGATTGGTCATGGCACTGGTGGTATCAACCAACTGTTTACTGGCTCTGGTTTGTTGGGTATTCGATTGCTCAATCAATTTCTGTTGTCGAGAGACAACATCATTTAGTCGAGAGGTCATTTGATCTTCTAATAACGAAAGCGACTTGTTAAGGTGATCGGTCATTTCTTGTTGGACAGTCTGTAAGGTTGTCGACACCGTATCGGAAACGAACTGTGCATTTCCGCGTAAAGACTCAGACGCATCTTGAATTGCTGAAGACCACCCGTCTCCGACTTGACTCAATTTGTTGTGGGCATCGGTGGCTCCTGCCTGTAATGATTGTGCTGAAGCCTGTACCGATTGTTCCAATGATTGTCCCGCCTCCTCAATGCGTTGATTGAGTTTACGCCCCACTTCTTGCACGGATTGATCCAAGGATTGACTGGCGTGTTCAAGGGCATCACGAATGCTTTGCCCCATCGTCCCCCAGTCTTGAATGAACGTTTGACCGGCTTGATGAAGACTTTGTTGCAATAGTTTGGTGGAATCGGTCATCGTATCAGCCAATTGTTGACGGACTTGACCAAGAGATACATTGATATCAGCACTTGACTTATCGAGTGCAGCACTGACTTGTTGGCCAGAAGAACGCAATTGAACATCTAAATCGGTCCCTGCATTTCGCAAAGTTGTGGCAACTTCTTGACTGGACGTGACCAGTTGACTGGTAAGGTTGGTACTGGACTGTTCAAACTGCTGGGCAACTTCAATTCCTGATTCTTTAAGGGCACTGCTGGCAGTGGTTACATCAGTAACGAACTGGGTACGGGCCTCCAACAGTTTATCGGCCAAAGCACCATCCACACCTTTGGCGACACGTTCGGCCATTTGCTGCTGGGTGGCATCCAATTGGGTCAACAAACCTTGTACCTGAACCAAAATTTGTTCATTTCGATTGTTTTCCGATTGCAATCCTTCAGAAACACGACGCATGGTTTCGGCACCCACCTCATGGATTTGAGAAGTATGCTCCAATTGAGGCACGATTTGTTGCAAGTGATCGGCGACTTGCACAAAGGAGGCTGCCGCTTGAATACTGGGCTCTCCGGCTTCTTTGATTTGGGCGGCCAAAGTGCTGAGGTTTTCATGTCCACCCTGCAACTGTTGCAAAGTGGCTTCGATGTTTTGGGTCATGGTTTGCAATTGTTCAAAGGCAGAGCGTTGACCAGCTTGCAAGTCCTTCAGTTCACCAGTCATCGTGGCAAATGGTTGGACCAAGGTTTCCTCAACTCCACCTGATATTCGTTGAATGGCTTCTTGGTGGGCTTGACTCAACTCTTTGACCATACTGCGAATTGAACCAGTGACTTCTAAGTACTCGGCAGTACCACGTTGAATTGCACTGTGAGATTCATTGAGACCAGACTGTGCTTTCAACACCATGTCCCCGAGTTGAGAGACCACCGGAAAGACTTTCTGCAATTCTTTGGCTGAATCAGAAAAAACGCGAGCCGCTGCCTCAACTGGTTGGGCCGCTAGTGCCATTCGCTCTGCCCCCAAAGTGACCCCCTGCGTTGTTTTTTCCAACGACGAAATTACTTCAGCCACTGATTCCACTGAACGTCGCCAGCGATCCATTGACACTTGTTGTCGCTGAACAGAAGCCGCAAAACTTTCCGAAGTATCCCGTAAAGACTGTCCAATCGCCTGATCAATACCATCCATGACTTGCACAATTAATCCCTGCACCACTTGACTTTGCTTGCGGGTCGTTTCTTCAACGTACCGATTATTGGCTTGTTGAGAGGCTGCGGCAACCTGAGACAGTTCGGTTAAAGCTGGGCTTAACTGTTCTTGAATACTCTTTTGAAAAGCAAATTGCAGATTCTCACCCAAATTGGCCAAGGTGGCTTGAGACTTTCCCAAGGAGTCCAGTGATTGTTTTTGCCCGTTGCGCAACAAGTTCATTTGCTTTTGCAACTGTTCCATCACATCGCGGGTCACATTGTCAGCCGACGGCAATTCTGGGCAGGCATGATCAAGTGCCAAACGACACATTTTGATGGCAACACCAATTCTGTGTTGTATCCAACCACTCAATGCCAAGGACAATACGGAGAGTCCCATCATGGTCTGACCGACCCACTGAGGGTCTTCAGCACCCATTGTTTGCATCAGACTTTGCATCAAAGCACTGAGAATAATGAGTCCTGTTAATCCGGAGATCACCGCTGGAGAAAAACTGCGTTCTTCAATCAAAGCATCGGTTGTCAACCATCGAACACTGGACTGTTTGAGATGTGGCTTTCCCTTCCAAGATACCACTTGTTGCTTAGCGGTATTGGCCAACATCGGCAGTGTTTGACCCAGACCGTCGAGGTCTTTTTTATTCCACGCATCTTGCAGTAGACCATTCCAGCGTTGCAATGCCGAAATTGTGCCATTCCAGCCCATGACCAACAACAGTTGAACCATGAAGCATACGATACCCAATACCAATGTGATACTCATTTTCTTTCTCCTTTCTTATCCCTTTTTGTACGATGCCAACACCATATCCACCGTTCGTAAAGACACTGGATTGACATCGGTATGATCTGATGAGTGACCTGCATTTGTATGACCCAATTGGTCTTTATACTCTTTGAGTACATCCTTCCAAATACGAACTGCAAAATCTGCCCATTGCGGGGACAGTCCTGATCTGGCCGACAACAATGCAGAGGCATCAGCCAACGAACCCGATTCTAGATAGACGCCAGTATGCAGTCCCTCCATGACAACGGACACCGGGGCACGTAAATCTGGATGTAAATCACGGAGCCAACCTTCTAATCTCAAGGTTTGTTCCAACAATAGAATTCCTTCTGATTGCAATAGAGTCTTCAGTGTTTGGGTCAGGTCTTGCCTGATGCTTTCGGTGGGTTTACTCATTCTTTTCTGCGCTCCAATTCCCACAGCCAACCTTTGGTCGAAGACAAAGCTACTCCAAGTCTCCCCGAACTACTAAGGGCAATTGCATTGATATCTGTTTTCATATCCATCTTCCAAAGATACTGTCCGGTTCTAGCGTCCCAAAAACGAATGCTGCGATCGGAGCCAAATGATGCCACCGTTGGTCCATTGGGGTCCAGACTCATTCCCCACACCGCTTCTTTGTGACCTTTGAACTGAATCACTGCATCAGGTTCAGAGATGTCAATCCGTTGTAAACCCTCTTTGGATGCCAACAACAAGCCACCATCGGGCAACGGTAAAACATTGGTACGTTCTCCACGCACGGTTCGTCTATACAAACGGCGTTTTTCTCGCAAATGCCAGAGATCGATTTGCCCTTGCATTGCGATGGCGATTGCCGTCCCGTCATAGGTGAAGGCAATCCGATTGATCGGCCGACCAAATGGTCCCAACCGTTGCAATTGCTCCAAACTTTCAGCAGACCAAATCGACACCATCCCATCTTGACCACCGGATGCCATCAAGGTACCATCGTGACTGTAGGCAACGGTACGCACCCACCCTTGATGTGCGGAAATACGTTGTAAACGACGTCCTTTGGTCAAATCCCACAACCGGACACTACCATCGTCCCCACCAGAGCACAATTTCTTTCCATCTGGCTGAAAAGACACCGTCCGAATCCAGTCCCGATGACCAGCCAAAAAACGAGCCAGCATTTTCCCAGTACGGATATCCCACAGCCGAATACTGCGATCCAAACTGGCAGTGGCGGCAAAACGTCCGTTGGGAGAAAAGTCCAAGGTAGTCAAGGTTTTTCGATGTCCTTGCAACTCGATCATTTTGGGTCGATTGGCTTGCAAAATACCCATATTGGGTCGTTTAACCGCCTGTACATCGATGCTTCCTGAAACACTGCGCGAACCGATTTTGGCTTCTACCCCACTGGCCTTGGACCAAGTTTGTACAGCCCACAAGGACCATTCTAGGGTGATGCCAGTTTGTGCACTCAAACGACGGGCAAATCGCTCCGCAATTACCGAAGACAAATTGGCATATTGTGCAATGTCTTTGGTAATCCCCTCTCGAATAGCCTGATGCAAAGCCACCCCACCAGCTGGACGGGTCGGGAACATCGCCAACATCCAGTGGTAAAAGTAGCGATGATCTTCAATCATCCTTTGAATCTCGATGTTCGGTAAAGCACATACAGTATCTGCAATGTGTCGCTTATGACTAGATGTGGCTATATTGGATAGATTCATAGCATCTCGTAATAATAAGGATTCCCATCAGAATATAGGGTGTCAAAGAATGAACTGTTGTAATCAAAACAAGATCAATACACAACGTACTATAGTACAATTGAAACGTTCTCTTCTACATAGAATACATCTGTTACCATAAGCATAATTGTTTGGAGAATACTAGTGTACGACCAACACCACCCATCATCTATGTATACATCTGTAATCAAAGGACTATCCCTATGTGTTCTTTTTAGCATGTTGCATTCAACGATTGGACACTCCGAACCAACCAGCAATGCTGACGATGTTTTGCCCAGAGACGCCGTAATCGACTCCACAGAAGTGAATTTGGGATCCGACAACATCCCAACAGCACCACCGGAAGATACTGGTGGACCACCGACAACCGAAGAGTTGTTACAGCAAATCGACATGTCAAAATTTGACTTGCCCATTCCCATTAATGAATCGGTGATCTATTGGGTCGATCATTTTAGCAACTCTGGCAGATGGTCGGCCTCCAGATGGATTCGAGCCAGTGGTAAATATCGTAACCTCATACGGGCCGAACTAAAAAAGGCCAATCTCCCACAAGATTTAATGTATATGGCGATGATTGAAAGTGGTTTTGATCCCACTGCTGAAAGTCAGGCGGAGGCTGTTGGTGTATGGCAGTTCATCCCTAGCACTGGTCAGCAATACGGTTTGGTCATCAATGATGTGATCGATGAACGTCGCGACCCCATTCGATCTACCCAAGCTGCCATCGGATATTTGAGCAAATTAAACCGAGAATTTGGCGGCAATTGGCATTTGGCAATGGCCTCTTACAATGCTGGGGAAAAGCGTATTTACAAGGCTGTGTCCGAAAAAGGAACGATCAATTATTGGGAATTACGAGAGGCACTGGCCGAAGAAACCCAGTTTTACGTACCCAAAATATTGGCGATGGCAATCCTCGATAAGTATCCTGAACTCTTTGGTGTTCCTAAAACCGCGAACAAAGAAAAACCATTGATTCTCAAACAAGTCTCTGCCAACAAGAATCAGCACGTCAGCACACTCGCCGATATGGCTGAAATGGAGGTGGAAGAGTTTCTCTCTTACAATCCGCACATTTTGAAAGAACGCTTATTGGTCGAGGAAAGCACTGTCCGCATTTATGTCCCTCCGAACAAAGCCGAAGCCTACACCAAAAATAGTCGCAGTACCGAACAAGATCGCTTGTCCAGTGGTCGCCAATTGACCAAGGACGAATTGAATGCATTGGGAATGCAAGCCACTACAACCGATGTCTCTCATCACCAAAAATCCTTTGAACACACTGTGAAGGAAGGAGATTCTTGGGACAGCATCGCCAAACAATACACGCTTAGCCCCACCAACCTACGACGATGGAACCAAGAGATTGAAACCCTTGAACCACAAGTCGGCGACATCATTCAACTCTCCAAACCAAAAGCCAAGACCTACATTCAGCATACTGTATCTGCAAAAGAAAGTTTGTCTTCTTTGGCGAAGAAGTACGACTGTAGTGTGGAAGACATTCGTAACTGGAACGGCCTTGGTGAAGAGCAAGAGGTCAAAAAGGATGACGTATTGTGGATTCGACAATAAAATAATCCTCGGAAAGTACATTCAGTCAATGTACGATCGCAGAGTCCACACCCTGTTTAATCGGTAATACTGCCCTGAGTCACAAAGCAGGTCTCTACTTTTGTCAGTTCATTGGTAACAGCACCCCGATCGATGCCTTGCGTTTCCAACTTATCGAGAAAAGCCAATAACGGTGCACAGGCTTGTGTTTCGACATTAGAGAGTTTATTCCAACGTGGTGGAATCCATTTTTCATAATACTCCAGTTTGTCAGGCTCCCCAGACCCTAACAAATCAGCTTTGCGTTTTTCCAGTCGTGCAAATTCTGTCATCAATGCCTGGCTCGGATTCTGACAGGCCTTGGGGTTGGATGTCGTTTGGACCAATCGGTATTCTTGACACAACGATTGTAAGGCAGAAAAGACCTCTGAAGCCTTCTCTTTTGCCTGATCCAGCTCCATTTGTCTGGGCACTACCACTTCCAAAAAGGCTTCAGCCTCATCAATACATGTTCCTTCTGGAAAGGTTTGTTTATACTGTTGCCAAACCACCCGGGATTGACGTTGGCGAGCAGTATCACAAGCCGCTAGTTCCGCCTCATCGACGATGGTCTCTTGCTTCCCCTTTTGCGCATCAGAGACAGCATCAACCTCGCCTGCGTTGTCTATCGCTTGGGTGATCATTTGCTCTGCTGAAGAGGATACGGATTTGGATACGACCACAGAGTCCTTGACTGCAGAACCTTTCAAGTTCTGTACTTTTTGTGTGGCAATGCGTGCATAGTCAGAATCTGGCCAACGCTCTGCAATCGAAAGATACATTGCCAACGCTCGCTTGGTATCAACGCCTTCCAATTCTTTGGCAGTTTTCAATTGTAATCGTTGAACTCTTCGTAAAGAGGTCTTGGCTTCGGGAGAGTTGGGGTACTCTTTGAGCAAGGTTGTATAGATTTCCAAGGCGGCAACGGCGTTTCCATCTTGTTCCAACATGATCGCCTTACCCAATTCTGTACCGGCGGTTTGACAAGCCAACAAGAATATTGTTCCCAACCAAAAAATCATGACACTCCCCAATGATATTCGTTAAGAATACACTGAAACCGAAAATTCTGTGTCAATAGATAACATGATACAGTACAATCAGCATATTCATCAGCAGTCTTGAAACCCAATATAGTGGAGTACAACATGGACAAATCAGCAGCCAAAAAGGGTAACCTCGCCATCACTTTATCAACCTATCTGTACATCTTATTCGATCGTGGCATCGAAATTCTCGATGAAAGTATCGTTTCTCTTTGCCAACAGATTGAATCTGAATCCCAAAAGTCTTCGGTTGCACAGGTTGTCACCGCAATCGTAGAATCATTACCTTCAGATATACAAATGGATACTGAAGCCCTCAGTACCTTTGTCGCTTCTCAAGACAATAAGTACCAAACCGCTGATCCTTTTGAACTGGGCAAACAACTGGTCGACCAAATCGAAGAAGCCATTGACGCAGAATCCAGTGTAGAAGATGTGATGGCTTGGTTGCAAGAACGGGTCCCATCATTGGTAAATGGATGGAATACAGAGGAAGGACACAGTGTACTACAAAGTATTCGTCATTATGAATTCAACCGTGGACTTCCTTGGATTGGACGGATCGCAGAAAGAACAGATAACGGAATCGTAGAAAGTTGGATCATGGTGGAAAAAGTGACCGATCGCGTTCTTTGTATGGATCCATATCCCTGGGATGATGTGGATGAAGAATTTGAACTGGACTTGCCTGAGTTTCTACTCCGTTGGCAGTTGGCTGGTTCTGTAGCGATTCATTTGGGATAGACAAAAGTCCTAATAGAAAGATCATTTTTTGTCCTTTGGACTGTGCACAAGTGGAATTGGTCGGCTATACTAATAATGGACTTTAATTCAACTTCAACTACATTATTATATGGCTTCTCCTTCTTCTCCTTCTTCACCTGGTGGTGATGTACAGGCAAAAGCAGGGTTTACGACGAACATCACCGATCCTTTATCTCATGTTATTGGGATGGAAACGACGTCTGATGAACTCGCCGCAGACTCTCTTGCCACTATTGACGCCCTCATGCGAGATCCTTTGCGTGAGAGTTTGGGGTCAATTGTAGCGGGAACTGATCCGCGTAATCGCCAAGATGCCGATCCAATGGATCCGATGATGATGCGTGAAGGCCCAGTAATTGAGGAACGTCTCAAGAAACTGGTCATGATGGGGCAAGTAGATAAAACCGTTGCCAAACAATGGTTACAAACCAAACTGCGAAAAAAAGTCACCGGCGCTAGAGCCATTCGTAAAGGCAATCGACGCCGTCGTGTGGTATTGCGAGCCTTAAAGAGATCCACCAAAAAAGTCGCACGATTAATTAGAAGACTTCGAAGACGCTTACGTTATCGCCCAGCAAGAGTACGCAATGGCATTCAGTTGCGCATCCGAGAATTACAGGACGCCCTTCGTAGTTCAGTACAAATGCGTAAACAGATCCAAAAATCTGGGGATCCGATTGCCAAAATCGTCATCAGCAAAGAAGAACGCCAAGCCAAAAGAGTTTGGGAACGCAAACTAGGCACTCGAGTAGACGTCCAGACTTGGCGCGCCAGGTCTACCTT
>CAKZLX010000499.1 GCA_937127265.1 uncultured Pseudomonadota bacterium | reverse complement strand
GAAATCTCATCGAGATTTTTGACACTGAGTCTCTACGCTCAGTGATCGCCCATGAGTTGGCGCACGTGGCTGGTGATGATGTACAGCATCGGGTACTCAGTGTGATTCCGCGTATGATTGTCCATTGGTTGTTGATGGTGATTGGGGTGCAATTGTTTGCCGTTTTGCTCTTGGGCGTTGATGGAAAAGAACTCTTCGCTAGGGTCATGCAACTCGGTATTTGGCTGCTCTGTGTGGGCGGTTGGTTTGGGTTTCTTCAATGGTGGTCCAATCATTATTCGCAGGTCAAAGAGAAAATGGCTGATATTCAGGGGGCAGCATATACTTCGGTTGAGGGCAGTATCAATGGTTTTTTACGATTGAATGCGCGCTCACATACCTTGCAAGCCTTTCAGAAAGTGTTTGAACACCGTGATGTAAGAGTTGACCGTCGCACAATGATACAAGCGTTGCAACTTTTTCCGACCGGTGCGGTGACGGTTGAAAAAGTGTTTGAATTGGCTCCACGCTGTTATGCAGAAGCCAAATTAAAAGATATGTTGCAGACTTTGTCGATTGAGATGTCCGAAGAACAACAGGCTGACTGGGTTGCCGACACGATTTCGACACTGTTTTCAGAGGTTGCCACGCCAGAGATTCCAGAGATGGAGATACCATTTGCTTGGCAACAGTTTGATTGGAACCACGATGGTTTGTTACAAACCAAAGAGATTGAAGCGATGATCGAGCACCTCAAAGCAAATCCCAAAGCCCTTACCCATGATGAAGGACATGGGACCCATCCGTCAACCCGTCATCGGATTCTGTTGTTGGCAGATGTCTTTCTCGACGATGTAGAGGTATAAAATGATGGTTGGTTTACTGTTGTCCTTGTGTACCGCTTTGGGGTGGTCATGTGCCGATATCTTTCGCAAGATGATTGCTGGGCGACTGCCGGTTGAGCAGTTGTCGTTGTGGTTGGTGTTGGGGCAAGCTTCATTGTTTGCTTGTTGGGCTGGATATGAGGTTTTGTCGGGTGTACCTGACTTTTCGAGGCTGTATTGGCAGTATGCACTGGCTTGTGGTACCCTCAACGCACTGGCGATGTGGATGATGTTGTTGTCTTTTCAATATGCTCCGATTTCCTTGACAATTCCCTTGCTGTCACTGACGCCATTGTTATCGGCTATCTTTGATTTGGTGTTTTCCAATCAACACTTTACCACACTGCAGTGGAGTGGATTGGTGGTCGTGACCCTCGGGGCGACCATGTTGGGATTGGGAAAAAATGGTTGGTTCAAGGAAAAGGGGGCTTGGTTGATGATTGGGGTCGCAATGGTGTTTTCCTTGTTGTTCGCCTTGGATCGGGTCGCAGCAGGCATGGTCGGAGCCGGTATTCATGCCTTCTTTGAATTGGCTGTGACGGGACTGTTGATTTCTGGTTACGTATTGTTGCGACAACAGACGGTATATTTTACACCACCAAAGAGCGGGAAAGGGATTATTGTGGCGGCAGTGTGTGCAACCACTATCGCCTTGGGACTGCAACTGTATGCTTATCAGGTTGGTACACCGGTGGCGATTGTAGAGGTCGTCAAACGATCTGTGGGCATCTTTGCGTCTTTATTCTTTGGATACCGCTTATTTTCAGAAACGATATCGTTCTCTAAACTGGCTTCTGCGAGCGTGATGACCTTGGGAATCGCCGTGTTGTTGCTTGGTGGCAATTAGGTACGATAGGCTTGTCGTGATCTAGACTTTCAAAACAGTTTGAGTTGTTGTGGCGCTTCAACCACTTGCTGAATGGGGTAAGACTGCAATTTTTTGACGTGTCCCAAACTGGTGGCCAGCCAAGTCGGGATGTCGTGTTGTAACCCCAATAGACAACCTTTGAGGTTCATTAGCAACTCAATATCACCACCAATCTGTAAGATGTTTGTCCAATCCACTGTACTTTCGTTGTGTTGAAACAAAATAGGCAGTACACTCAAACTATGACGTGGAGAGGGTGGTCGTTCTTTGTTGCACTGGTTGATGTTGTTGACAAAGTCGAGCATTTCTTGCAAGGGGTACCGCTGTTCCAAGATACGAATTGCTTGTTCAAATACCCACCATGTTTCCGAGGGAATATCGGTTTTGGTTGCCCAATTGCGTAAGAAGTGAAACAGGTCAGCGGTTGAAAGAGCGGTCTCTTGGGCGAGATTCCAACATTGAGTGCCAAAGGTCAAGGAGCCTACGATCGCATGTGGATGGGTACTAAATAATTTTGTGAGTCCGTAGAGAGTGTCGAGCATCTCCAAACTATCTTTGAAACAAGTAGCCAATGGACCGATACGCACGGCCATTTCTAAATCGGGTAAGTGAAAGGGCTGGTTGTCTTTGAGTGCACGACACAGTAAAGTGTGTCCACTGTGGCTTTCAAAGAATACACGAGCCTTCTCTTGGAATTCTTTGGGGGAAGAACTAGGAAAGCGCAGACGTAAATCAACCAAGCCGAGCATTTGCTTACCGTAAATCGATAACTGACCCCGTTTATAGGGGAGTTGTCGTTGTTGACTGATCGAAGTCCAAGCGCTTAATGGATCACGTGTGTGTAGATAGCCGGAGATTGAGTCTCCCAAGGCTTGTCCCCAAATAGCACGGTGTGTTGGATTGTGGATAGAAAGTGTCATCATCAAGGTTTGAAGGTGTATAGTATCAATATGCCAATCTTATTCTTCTGACAACGACAATCGACTGTCTTCTGTAAAGGTGAAGGCCTGAAAGTTGTTGGTGGCTTGATAGGTCCAAGTATGGTTTGGAGATGTTTCATCTAGGTTGGCTTCGGTGATAAAGTCCAAGACCCAACCATCATCGGTCTCAATGGCGTGCCAGAGTTCAACTGAACCACTGGTGAGGTTTAAGGTCCCATCGGAGTATTGTTCTTGGAAAGAGAGGATGCGATAGCGTATTCCACCAGTTGGTAGGCTTCCTAGTTCAGCACAGTCAAATGTTTCAGGAGTATTGGTGATTTGATATACTTGGCACTGTGGACAATCAGTTTCAATCAATGTCAGTAGCGGATCAGTGGTATCGTTGATGCGGAAACCTTCTTCTTGAATACTGAAAGTACAAAGTCCGGGGAAACTGATGCTGCGTTCTCCAGACCAGTATTGGTAATCAGGTTGTGGGTAGTTACTGCCGTCGGTGTTCGGTGAATCTTCGCTGTTGGTACCTGTATCATTGCTTTTAATCACAACTGTACTACCACTGTTTGAACAGGCAACGAATAATGTGGATAGCAAAGTGACTTGAAATGCTGTTAAACGACTAGCCATTGAAGACTCCAAGTGGTGTGGATAGTATCCTCTAACCGATGTCTTGTGTAATGGGGATTAGAGACTGTCATCGAGTGTACGTAGGAAAGCGATCATCGCTTGCTGTTGTTCATCTGTCCAGTTGAGTGGTTTGAGGGTCTCATCAGAGTGTCCTTGTACACTAGATT
>CAKZLX010000498.1 GCA_937127265.1 uncultured Pseudomonadota bacterium | reverse complement strand
CCCAGTGGTCCTGTGGTGGTTTCGATACCATCGGCATAACCGTACTCTGGATGTCCCGCTGTGACCGCACCCCACTGACGAAACTGCTTGATGTCATCCAAAGAAATCGACTGACCACTCAAATGCAACGCAGCATACAACAACATCGAACCGTGACCATTTGACAACACTACCCGATCACGATCCATCCAATGCGCATCTTGAGGGTCATATTTGACAAAGTCGGACCACAATACCGTTGCGATATCTGCCATCCCCATCACCATTCCGGGGTGCCCTGAGTTGGCTTGTTGTACGGCATCCATACCCAAACATTTAATTGTGTTCACTGCGCGTTGTTCTGGTGTCATAAATTCTCCTTATTGTATTGTCAAAATGGTATAACGCATCCCACCAATTGTTCATGTCAAAAAGTATTTTCCATGTTAGAAGGTATGCAAAATCACCCATCTGCCCACGTTTCACAGGAGACAACCGATGAGCAAAAATATTACAAAACGTTCCGAAGACTACTCAAAATGGTACCAAGAAGTCATCGCCAACAGTGAACTTATTGATTCTTCTCCCGTTCGTGGCTGCATGGTACTGCGTCCAAACGGATTTGCGATTTGGGAAAACATTAAAGCCGATTTGGATCGTCGTTTCAAAGAGACTGACCATGTGAACGCCTATTTTCCATTGTTGATCCCCCAATCTTTCCTGAGCAAAGAAGCTGAACACGTTGAAGGTTTTGCCAAAGAATGTGCTTTGGTCACCCACCATCGTTTGCGTACTGTGATTGGTGAAGACGGCAAGCCAAAAGTCGAACCAGATCCAGCCGCGAAACTGGACGAACCCTTGGTGATTCGACCCACTTCGGAAACCATTATTTGGCACATGTATGGGAAATGGATCAACTCTCATCGTGATTTGCCAGTTTTGATCAATCAGTGGGCCAATGTGATGCGCTGGGAAATGCGTACCCGTCCATTTCTACGCACCGCTGAATTCTTGTGGCAAGAGGGACACACCGCTCACGCCACCCGTGAGGAAGCTGAAGAAGAAGCCACCCGCATGCTCCAAGTCTATAAGGACTTCTGCTATGAAACCCTTGCTGTCCCCGTAGTCACCGGTGTCAAAACCGCCAACGAACGCTTTGCTGGCGCCGAAGATACCTACACCATCGAAGCCATGATGCAAAATGGTTGGGCACTCCAATCGGGTACCAGTCACTTTTTGGGGCAGAACTTTGCCAAGGCATTTGACGTAACCTATCGTGATCAAAACAATGAACAGGTTCACGTTTGGGCCACTAGTTGGGGTGTTTCTACTCGCTTGATTGGGGCTTTAATCATGACACATTCGGATGATACTGGTTTGGTCTGTCCACCCAAAGTCGCCCCGATTCAAATCGTAATCACCCCAATTTGGCGAAACGACGAACAAAAATCAGTCGTACTCGATTTCACCGACAAAGTACACGGATTACTGCGCAAGCACTTCCGGGTCAAAGTAGACGATCGCGAAGGTGTCAAACCTGGTGCCAAATACTACGAATGGGAACGCAAAGGTGTCCCTCTTCGCTTGGAGGTTGGGGCTCGTGACGTAGAGAAAAACAGTGTCTTTAGTGCCCGTCGTACTGGCGGAAAGAAACAAGGCATGGTGGTTGATGAGAACTTTCTGCACACTGTGGAAAACGCTTTGAATGAGATTCAACAAACTCTCTTGGACAATGCCATTGCACTTCGTGACAGCAAAACCAAAACCATCCGTACCTACCAAGAATTACTGGACGGTATCAAAGATGGCGGATTCTTTATGGCACCGTGGAAAGACGACTCCGTCAACGAGGACAAGATCAAAGACCAATGTCGTGCCACCATTCGTTGCTATCCAACCGTCCAAGATGATTTGGATGGTGAAGTATGTTTTTATTCCGGCGAACCGGCTACGCACTGGGCGTTGTTTGCACGTGCATACTAATTTTGCTGCCAGACGAATGCTTCTTGTCCATACATCGGTATAGTACCAAACCATAAAAAAGACCTTCAATGAAGGTCTTTTTCGTTTTAGAGAATCGAACAGTTACTTCTTTTTGCCTTTCTTCCCCTTTTTCTTTTTGTTGGGGTTCTTCATCGCTTTTCTGAAATCACCGCGATACACCGTGCCTTGCAAGCCAATTGTTGGGTAATATAAAGAGCCCTTCAATTGATCATCGCCACCAAACAAGCCATTGTTTTCATAAACGGTACCATTTTTAGTGATTTGTTCACGTCCTGTGGTGCCAAATGTGACAAAGGCGGAGAGTTCATAGGCTTTTGTACGATCAAAGTACATCGCACCTGCTTGACCTTTGAGATAAAGTTGGGTTGCTGTTAAGGTTGCCTCGTTGGGATCGACAAATTTTATGTTTGATGTGCCACCACCTAAACCATAATACGCCCACACATTGCGTTCGCGCACCGCTACTTTGTCAAGTTCTAGATTCAAACCCAGAGATCGATAATTGCTATCGTTGAAACCAACATGATAATAAGGGTTGAACGAGGCTCTATATTTACGGGATGTGAACATGGTTCCCTTGACACCAAGCGCAAGATCTTGCCCAACCTGTTGAAAGGTTGTCTCCTCCCCTGATTTAATCTGGGGAAAGGATTGTGGATACTCCAAAGGAATCAAGGTGGTGTGAGCAGAAACGCCCCAGCCAGCCATAAATGGTTGTACTTTGTTTTGTCCTTTTGCTTCAGCGGTGGTCAATCCCACACAGAATAACCAAATCATGGTCGATGTCCTCTTTGTTTTTGCAGTAGTGATACATGATGATTTTGGGGTTCACTGTCATTATGACATCTCTCATTCACCAGTTAGTTTGCGCCGCAGTTTTGGTGATATTTCCAAATGAATGTCCATATCAGCTTTAACCGAAAATTTTTGACCACCAAAGTCATAATCACCAACCGGTAACAATCCTTTGAACTCTCCTTTTTTAGACAACAGGTCTTGGGCATAAGTCACCGCTTGTCCTTGGATGGGATCCATCGACATATCAACACGGGTTAGGGTGCGATTCCCTTTACTTTTGGCAATCAAGGTCACTTGACCATACTCGGTGTTTAATTGATTGTACCACTTGCGAGTGCTCTTCTTTTCTTTTAACAACAACGCAGCCGTTACTCGCTCTTTAGCACTGTACATATCACCCACACCCTGTGCAGCTTGAGCCGCAAGCAACCACTCTGCCGCGGCAATCTCCAAACCCAATTTCTCCATTTCTAAAAAACGTTTATTGACTGCTGACCAGGTTTGACTCTTGCTCAATTGCGTCATTTCAGAGACCAAGCGATCATACTCCGCTTCTTCAGCTGTTTTGGCTTCGACACTGGTGGTGAATAATAATCCGATCATCCATACTAAACGCATTTTACCTCCGTTTGACTTTGACAATGTATCGTGTTTCGTCATCATCGTTCAACCCATAGACCACGCAATCCGCTGGATTATTTTCTAAACGAGAGAAACAAGCGATTTATTCAACACAAACCTTCTTTATGTTGCCGAAATACGGTTGGTACAATATAGAATACGGATCCAATCATCAATAAGGCTGGCATGAATCCTTTTGCACAAATCTTCCGAACCGCAGAGGCACATGGTTTATACTTTGGCGTCTCACTACCTAAAAATGGTGTCATCCCTCAAAATGTGTGGGATTCTTTGCACCCTTTGGAGCAAAAGATTGCCCGTACCCTCCAAGGAAAAAGAAAAATAGCCTTCGTTGGAGGACGTGTAGCCGCGCGACTGGCCCTAAAAACAATTCAACAAGATCGTTTGGGAATAGGTCGCGATAGCATGGGCGCACCAATCATTGCCAATCCACATTCCACCTTAACCATCTCTATCAGTCACAAATCAGATCAAGCCATTGCGCTCATCAATCGACAACGTCACGTCACTGTTGGGGTTGATCTCGAACACCTACATCCTCCACGACTGAATATTGCCAGCAAAGTATTGACCCCAACAGAGCTCGAGCATTGGAAACAACTACCAGCCGAACGACAATGGGGATACCTCTTGATGACCTTTTCCTTCAAAGAGTCCATCTATAAAGCACTTGCACCAATGTGGAAGCGATATATTGGTTTTGATGAGGCTGAAGTCTTTCCCCAAACCGATATGACTGCAACAGTGACACTGAAACCGACAAAAAATGATATACTTCCCATCAAACTGAATGCTCGTTATATTTGGTATGAAGACTCCATTATTACTTCTGTCACAGCGCAATGGCGATAAACCATCATGCGCAACATTGCGACAATCATAACTCACAACCGACATCCGAAAAACAGTGGATACACCATCAAACTCAAAGCGTAGGTATCGATGAAACACATCCCAGAACAACAAATCACATCCATCATTAATCTTTTCGTAAAATGGAATAATCACGACAACCAAACTCTCGGTGAACGGATGGTTCATCGATTCGACAAGTGGTTTGATTGTTTAGCGACCGTGCAACTTGGTGACAATAAAATCAAAAACCAAGCCCATTTGAATGTCTGCAAAGCCTTCTCGGATGCCCTACGACATATAGAACAGCCAAAAGAATTGGTTCCCACCGCCTATCAACTGTTTCAAAGTGAAATGACCAACCACACTGATGTCGCCAAGTATTTCGACGGTGAACCTACCCCCGCTACGATGGTTCAAGAGGTTTGGAGTACCCTTTCTCAAGTACATCAAAATCTATTGCTTCAAGTCTATGCGAGAAACGAAAAACCAAAACAAAGTGAAATGCTTCCTCTTTTAGAAGCCCGTTACGCTTTAAAGGGAGCACTGTTTAATAAGTTTCTGTTGAGCAATCAAGATGGTGTCGACTGGGTCCTCGAGTCTGAAATACCGGACCGAGATCTCATTCCAATGCCACTGTTTGAAAGTGGTCAACTCAAAGACAGCCTTGAGCAACAATACTTTGAATGTTGGCTGATCAACGCACCGATCATTTGCTTGGACATTCAAGAATTTGCACCTTTTACCCACGCGCTAAAAGAAGGTTGTATCGTCAGTGAACTCAAAATATCAACCGATGCTCCATTGCAGAGTGAAGCGAAAGCGCTATCGGAACCAGTCAAAGAGAATACCCCAGCACCCGCAAACGATGCTGTCTCCACCCCTATCCCGATGCCGCAACCTGAAGAAGACAATGTCAATGCGATTATGAAACCAGTGTTGTTGTTGATTTTAACCGCAGCCATCTTAGGTGGGATTTGGGTTTTACTCGGAATATAATATACAGGGTGTTGAACTAGACCAACTACTTTATAGATATTGTTTCAGACCTTACAATTTACCTGACTATGTGGTCAGAAGAGTCAACAATAGTCCTGAGAGAAAACTCCATACAAATAGCACCAGCAAACCTATGCGTCCCAAACGGGTACCCAACTCCGCTATACGTTGTGTGTCATCACCACTCAAGGTGCCAAAGCGTCGTTCCAAGTGTAGCCCTACCAAACGAGAGAGTCCCCCTTCAAACACACTGGGTTTGCCCAACAATACAAAGACGATCAAGGCAAGCAAAACATTACTGAATACCACCAACAACAATATGACGTGCATCAGTCTTGTCCTGTGGGTAAAACATACGGATCGATACCGGAATCCATTTCAGAAGGTACCACATCTACACCGGTCGGTACAATATAAACATCATCTACACTTGGTGCGACTGGCAATACCTCCAAGGACAATGTAGGGGCATTCCAATCTGGTACCACCTCTGCATCGACTGGAGAGAACGCCCGTAGATGAACGGGTTCTTGGCCCCATAACAAGGTGTTGTTATAAATCCATGTGGTTGCCGCTGACGCATTATTGTCAACGGATGTCGGTGTACCCGTACTTGATTCGACGGCTATTTCATGAAAACCGTTGGGTGCGGTAAATCCACTATCGGCTTGGGGTTGGCCAATAAATTCAGACTTGGTAATCCCGCGCACAGTTTCCATCCACACCGGCAATGCACCTGAAGCACCCGATAAACGAAGTCTACCAAACTTCATGGGAACAGGTGTATCAAATCCTACGTAACTCGCGACGGTCACGCCATCAGGTATGGACCATTCTCCGGCTTGGGCTTTTGGAACCATGCCAACAAAAGCAGCATTGCGATAGGCATTGGTCGTTCCTGTCTTGCCGATGACCGGAATCACCACCCCCTCATCATTCTGTAGATATTTGGCACGACGACCGGTTCCATGTTGTACCACATTGTACAAAATACTAGACAACAAGGTTCCCGACACAAAATTAGAAACTTGCTGTGTTTTGACTTCCGCATTGAAGAGGACTTCACCCGTCGGTCCTTCAATTCGTTGAATTAGCACATTTCCTTTTTGGGCTTCATCATCACTTTTGGTACGCTGCCCAGTCAACAAACCACTGTACAACATCGCTGCATCAAGCAGTGTTAAATCCACAGCCCCCAAAGGCATGGTCAAAGTCAAAGGAAGCGTACCTTCAACCCCCAAATTGTTCAACAGGTAATTGCAATACCGCATGTTTACGATCTGCTGAAAATCTGGGTGGTGTTGTAAATATTCCAGTTTGTAAGGATTGATGTCTTGCAACAAAATCTGTTGCTTTTCCATCTCACGACTCAATCGCGTCCACAGAGTGTGTGAAAAAACACCATGAATCCACAAAGACGGCTCCAACCCCGTATCAATCCACTGCCTCCAATCGGCACTTGAAACGGGTTCGACTACACCTGACCATTCACTGGGAACATTTCCACATCCGACTCGCTCTTTCGATGGAGACCACCAAAATGAGTCTGAAAAGACATGGGTTTCATCTAGGATACCTTGCTCCATTTCCAGCTCAAACTGTTGCCTGCATTCCTCAACAACAGTGTGTATCATTCGATAGTTGTACCCAGTCAACCGTCTGTTTTCCGTATCCGTAAGTTTTTCCAATTCAGCTTGCACACCGGTGCCGAAAAGCATTGATTGAAACTGCAACCGATCAATGTCTGTCCATTCGGGGTTATTGTGGACAAACTGGGAATTTAATACTTCGCGTTTTGCTGCAATAAAGGCAATCTCTTCCAAATTGGCACGAGTGGAGATGACACCCAAATCGTCTCGTATGCGTTTGATGTAGTCTTTTTCAGACTCTTCTTTTTGCTGGGTGAGTCCTACTTTCTCAATCAAACTTTGATAATCCACCACTGTCAGTTTGTCGGTCAAATGAAACAACAACCAAACCGACGAACGGTTTTCCGAGTTTACCCCTGTCCATGACAACGTAGGATAAGGATCGGCATTTCGATGTCCTGAACGAGGATAGTACCAAACCCGTTCAAAAGGAAATGGATTGCCACGGTTATCTAATATATCCAGTGGAGACCACCCCAATTGTAACGCCGCTGTATAAATCAAAGGCTTCCAAGTACTGCCGAATTGACGTTTGGCGTTGGCAGCACGGTTGAAATCCATATTCTTGGTGCCACCGACCATCGCCAAGATTTCGCCTTTGTGTAAAGCCAGAACACCACCCTGTACATCCACTTCAATTTCCAATTCACAATATTCAACATCTTCTGCTACTTCACGCACCGAAGCCCAAACCACACTGCCAACGGGAATCGACTCTTTCAAGGCAGACACGGTACGACCCCATTTGGTATCTTTGGCTTTTCGCAAGACCGTTGAGATGCGTTTTAGGGCAACCTTGTCCACTTGACACTGTCCGTTACCATCTTGAATCACCAAGCCCTGATCGTCATGGGAGATCACTTTGGCGTAAAACAATTTCCCTTCTTTGCGCGGCCCTCGCTTTTCTAGGATAACAGACTTATTATTGTAGATTAATCCAGCCTCTTCCACCCCTTCCAAGATGGAACCCACCTCAGACAGATGATGTACCAATCCATATTGGGCGTGGCGTTGGATGTCTTGATCAATCGTAGTGACTATCTTCAACCCAGCAGTGGAAGGATTATCGATATTGTATTCGGCCAACAAACTATCGAACGGAGGTTCCAACAATCGCTTTTGGATTTCATCAACCGTCGCATTTGGACTGTATTGAAAAACACCGCGTTGAAAAGGAATTGGCTGCACCGACATTTTATCAAACAGCTCTTGAGAAATGTGCCCCTCGGCTAACATTCGCCCCAGTACATGCGCCATTCGTTTTTGCGCCCGTTCGATGTTGATTTGGCGTTTTTCTTCAACCGTTACCCCTTTTGTATAGGAGCGACTGATAAAGGGGTCATACAACCCTGGACCTTGCAACATCCCCGCAATAAAGGCACACTCAATCAAAGACAGTTCCGAGACATCTTTGTTGAAATAGTGCTTGGCAGCAACCCCTAACCCGCGACCATTTCCATTGACGTGAAACTGATTGGCATAGAATTCCAAAATTTCTTCTTTGGAGAAATGATACTCCAATCGCAAGGCATTCAAGGCCTCTTCGGCTTTGGAATTCAGACTTCGATCAGGGCGATTGAATACATTCTTGGCAGTTTGTTGAGACAAGGTAGAGCCACCGGCGACAATCCGACCGGCTTTGACATTGGATATCATCGCCCGTGTAATTCCCAGCGGATCAAGGCCATAATGAGAAAAGAAACGCTTATCTTCAGAGGCCGTTATCGCTTGAATCCAATACTCGGGAATATCTTTATATTCGACATAAATTCGATGTTGCTCAGTATAAAATGCATGCATTTGGGTTTCCCCATCACGATAATACACAGCGGACTCTTTGGACAATGCCTTCAAAATGTAGGCTTTGTCAATGTGTTCTCCGGGATTGGTGATCACATAATGATTGTAAGCCCAGCCCAACCAAGCAGTACTCGCTAAGGAGATGAACCCAACACCCAGTAACAATCGCTTCAACCATACTCGCATCGTTTTTT
>CAKZLX010000497.1 GCA_937127265.1 uncultured Pseudomonadota bacterium | reverse complement strand
ATCTTTGAACAGGAGATGGCAGAGGGACGCACACCCCACGATGTGTTGTTCAAAATGATGATGGAACGACCCGACGTTGCCAGAACCTACCTTGAAGTGGAATTGCCAACATCCCTATCCCGACGTGTGGATTGGGACAGTCTGCAGTATCAACCCACCAACTTCTCCGAACCCACCATCAGTGAAAAACGCTCCGACATTCTGTTGTCACTCCGACTGCGACCAAGTAACGCCCAATCTATCGACCAAACCATCTACGTATATTGTATGTTCGAACATCAATCGACCGATGATCAGACGATGGCGTGGCGATTCTTTGAGTACCTCTATCTGTGGTACTCTCACTATCTCAAGTCAGATGATTCATCAGATTCTCCGAAAAAACTGCCCTTTGTCTTCCCACTGGTACTCTACAATGGTGTCCAACCATGGAAGTCACCCACCAACTTTCAAGGGATGATCGATATCCCCAGAGGATGTAAATCCTTTGTCCCCCACTTTCACTTCAGTCTTAAAGACCTGTCTCAAATCGAAGATCCCAAAATACAGGCTGATTATCAACGCTCCTTCCTATTGACCAAATTCCTCGACTATTTCAAATACTCTCGAAGTCCAGAATTCTATGAACGGTTGAAAATGGATGAGCATTTTGTACTCCTTCGAGACGAACGAGGTGATGCCCTCTATGCGATCTTCATTTACATCTTACAAACCCAATCCAACCACCAAGAGGTGACAAAAATGCTAAACAATAAATTAAGAACGGAGGGAAATATGGTCGACATTATAGAAATCATCAAACAAGATGGTCGAGAAGAAGGAATTGAGCAAGGAATTGAGCAAGGAATCGAACAAGGTAGACAGGAAGGCGAAAGACAAAAGGCAATCCAAACCGCCAAACGCATGCTCGAACGACAGATGGATCTCCAAATCATCGCCGACATCACCGATCTCAGCATTGAGGAAGTGACCCAGATTGCAGAGGATTTGAAGTCCTAAGGCGTACTTGGCATTGAGATCTTTGAGAAAGCAAGTATCGAACAAAGCACACCAATTAGTGTACCCATCCCAAAGTCCAAGCGACCCAACATCACTTTGCTGGGCTCTTGGACAGGTAATATTTGAAACATCAACGATGTTAGCAGGCATCAATCAATGGACTTTTCAGATGGACGGTGGTTGAAACCATGATCGCAACCTTTCTGCCAGACCCTTCTATATCTATCCATTCGCAGGGTAAAGGTTTTGATTAGCATAAGCATCTCACATTGCGTTTGCCCTTACGGGCAAAAAGGCGTTTTTCATTTCACACATTCCTTCTTTCTTCGACTCATCACCGCCATTGTCTGTGCTTCGACGGGTGGGGTCTTCAGGCTTTCGCTCTGGACCCTCACCCATCAACACTGCCAATCTGGCTGCTTTTCCACGAGGGAATGTCGGTTTGCAACCGACAGGGAACACGGACCCGTACGGGTCCGTAGGGTTTACAGGGAACACTCAATACGGAAACCGATGATGCCGTACCGGTGCGCCGGGTCGTCGTCGTTGCGGAACGACGATAGAACGAACATCGGGCGGCCGTACCAATCGCCACCACGGTAAACGCGGCGGGAACCCACTGCGGACCCGTACGGGTCCGTGACGGGCCCGTGGCGGTACACACTATCACCCCCAATCTCATATTCTTCATCATATTCCATACGATCCCAGCACCACTCCCAAACGTTTCCACTCATGTCATAGAGTCCAAAATTATTCGGTTTCTTTTGGCCAACTGGATGTGTCTGACCTCCACTATTGTCATCACACCAAGCAACTTCATCAACGTTGTCACTACCAGAGTACTTGTGGTATTCACCACCACGAGCACTGTACTCCCATTCTGCCTCTGTCGGCAATCGATACCCTTTCGCATTCCAGTTACACGTTATACCAGCAGACAAAGACTCGATCTCATCTTCACCCATATTCTGATCATCACCAACCTGATAATCACCCAAACCATCATAGGCTGGCGTTAACCCTTCTTGTTCAGACAACTTGTTGCAAAATGCCACACAATCAAACCAACTCACACATTCAACTGGTCGATTCGCACCTTTACGGTGACTTGGGTTTGAACCCATCACACTCTGCCACAACGCCTGGGTAACTGCATATTTGCCCATCAAAAAATCCCGTGTCAAGGTCACCTTATGACGTGGCTTTTCATCATCATAGGCATCCTCGTCATCCTCCAGTGCACCCATCATGAAATTACCGGCGGGGATGTGAACCATCTCTTTGCCCAATCGAACACAAAAATCTTTTTCATGGTCTGTCAGATTCTCGAAATCAACATTCCCCAATGCCCGAAACTCCATTGATTCAAACACGCCCGTTGTGTACAGAGGTTGCCACATCTGTTCTGCTTTAATGGCCTCAACCAAGGCACGTTCTACCAACAACCGTGCAGGCCAAGCATGTGAATCATTCAACACCATCGAGTCATTGTATAGTGTCAGATATCGACAAAAGGCTGCTGGGGCCAATGTGGACATCAACATCACACCATTCCGGATGTTCTCAATGTCCTCGTTGAGTATCAGTTCGTCCAACTTCACGATGTCTTCATCACTCAGTGGTTGATTGTGGTATTCATTTTGAAGGGTGTTCCAGTATTCTTCAATCGGACTCATCGGACTCTCCTATCGATCTCTGCTTTGGATGGCTTTCTACACTTGGAATTCTATTCTAACACCAATGAATCTTCAACAGGGGTGTCGAAATCTGTCGAACGGCCAAAAGTTCAACATCGATTCAATCAGTATTGTAGAAACACACCTGTCGAACGACTGTCGAACCCGACACCCAAAACACGCTACAAACTCGATTCAATCATGCATTATCCATTGGCACCAAAATTGCTCCACACCGGCCAAACACCCAAATACAGGAGCAACACCATGCCACGCTACATCTCACTGATGTCGGATTTCGGATTCAAACACGTCTTTGCCAACCCTGACCACCCTCATATTCTCATCAACTTCATTGAGTCGATCTTACCGAACTTGTCGATTCAATCAATTACCCACATTTCCACCACTGAGATGAATGAACATCCCAACGACCGTAGTTCGATTTTTGACGTCTACTGTGTCTTGGACGACGGTTCACAGGTCATCGTAGAAATGCAACAGGTTCGACAACAGTACTACGTCGATCGAACCGTACTCTACGCCAGTCACGCAATCCGACGACAATCTGTCAAAGGACCATGGGACTACAACCTCCCACCGATCTACGTCATCTCCCTCATGAACTTCCGACTTCAACCAGACAGTCGAGAACCTGTACTGACGGTCAATTTCAGGACCGATCAACATCCAGAGGAAATATTCTATGATAAATTGAACCTTATCTACATCCAAATCCCCAATGTGGATGCCATTCTAGATGATACACATCCATTGAAGAACTGGATTCACTGTATTCGAACCCTTCACACCTCGGAGCAACCCGTGAGCATCGAAACCACTCCCACCACCACGAAAGCAATCACTGATGCAATGACCCTCGCTGAGTTCGAGGCACTGAGTCCACAACAGAAGTTCTTCTACGACTGTGCTCAACACACCGAAGCCGAAGCCTATAGCAAAGAGATGACTATGAAAATGGATGCGGAAGCTGCCGGTCGTGCTAAAGGATTGGCAGAGGGACTAGAACAAGGAATAGAACAAGGTCAATTCCAGCAAAAGATTGAAACCACACGAAACCTGATTCAAATGGGATTAACGGATGAACAGATTGTTCGGGCAACTGGTCTATCCCTGGAGCAGATTCAATCGCTACGATGAGTTGAAATGGTTTCGTTGTGGCAGAGAAGATGCTAATCGAATCCTGCTGTTATGTCTCTTTTTTGATGATGTTGATTTTGGGATGAGTGGATTGTTGTGGTAAGGGATGTTTAGGGTACGAAGCCGGTTCGATCTTGACGTGATGATTTGGAAAATTCCGATGGCATCGAAGATTTGAACTCGCGACGCGCTACAGTGGATGATGGATGATTGGAACAGTATCTTCGATGTGGCAGAAATGATGGTTGTCGATTCTATGTGTCTCGGTTGGAATCAGTGATGTAGGTGTATTTTATGATTTGGAGACTGATTGATGGTTGGAGCAAGGCATCTTTAGGGTGCGAAGCCATGTTGAACTTAATGTAGAGATTTGGAAATGCTCGGGGATATTGAAGGGTTGGATTCGCGATGCGCTACAGGAGATGGTGAATTGTTGGAACAGTCTCTTCGATGTGGCAGAAATGATGGTTATCGATTTCTGCCTTTATGTCTCTCCGTTCCCATCTACGATGCTCACTGCGCGTCAGCCGCACGCAGCTGCCTTGCCCCTAAAGTGCTTTTTCTATTGTCCACTTCGTGGACGTCGGACCATTCGGTCCTCTCGCTTCGCTCGCTAAAGGTCGGAGAATCAAAGATTCTCCTCCGGACTCATAAAGTCACGCCACCTCAACAACCTCAACCGCAGCAAACAAACTCACAACAACAAACCAGCAACGCTCTTCCCCCCAACGCACCATAATTGCGAACAGCGCCAACAAAATGAGCCCTCAATGGATGAAATACGAAGGCGTGTACTCCTGTACACAACTGAGTAGATCATTCATTGAGGGCCATTTGGTTGGATGCTGTTCGCAATTATCCAAGAAATTGTTGCAATTGCATCGCCAACATCGGATTGTCAGCCGTCAATGTGCCATCCATGAATGCTTGCATCGCAACCATTGGATTTTCGGTCATCGCCTCAAAGATTTCTTGAGTCGTGTTGATTGTGCAATCCGCATTCTCAGCAGGACCTTCATTCACTGAATTACTGTCTTTTAAATCAATGTGCCAAACACCGGCACCTTCGATGTTGAATTGAAAGACATTGCCAGCGGCCGAAGCAAATTCACCGGCTTGTGCACGGTCATTTAACGTGGAAAAATACTCTTGAGTGGTAGACATA
>CAKZLX010000496.1 GCA_937127265.1 uncultured Pseudomonadota bacterium | reverse complement strand
CAATAAGAACTGGGTGTCGTAAGCAGAATCATGAAAACCCAGTTCAACCAAAATCGAGGGCATCTCGTTATTATAGGAGCTGTTCACCTCAGCAAAGTTGGCTGTTTTCACACCTCGGTTGGCCCAAGAAGAATCATGGGCGGTGCGGATTCCATCCATAATACGAGAGTGTACAAAATTGGCAAGGTCGTAAGAACCCGCAACCGGTCCACTCTCATCATAAAAGGTATCGGTGCCAGTTCCTCCGCCAGCATTGGAATGCCACGATAAATACACCGCATCTTCTCCATTGGGATGTTCCCAAGCCGCCCAGCGAGAACGGGCAGAGGGGTCGGAACCGTTACCATCACTGTAAGGGTCGTAGATGCTAGTTGGTGCACCGTTAAACTGGGTGTAGAGCACTGCAGACTCTTCCCAACGCGGACGATTAGTTTGCGAACCAAAGCGTTGCACATCCCCAGTCCCTCCGCCTACACGAACAGCATCAGCACTCAACAATTTGCCTGCACTCGAGGAATCACCAATCAATTCCACAGTCAAAGAATTCACACCGGCTTCCAACCACAGGTTTTCAACATATTGCCAGGTCGAACCGTGTACCCGTTGATCAAAATAGCGATCGTTCGTCCCACCCTTGTGGGTAATGCGATAATGGGCATTGGAGTCATTGTCACTGTCAGAATCCCAACTGACATAAACATTATAATAGCCATCTTCGGGAACGTTGGGAATCCATGTTGCCACAGCACCCCCATTCGATGGAAATCGGCGGGTGGTACCTTGATCAAAGGGGTCTTCCCCATAGGCATAGGGAGAAGTGTCGGCAAACCCCAAGGCTCCCGTTTGAAACCCCGTACCCGTTTCGCTATACCCTGCACCGTCGTTATCGGCGATATCCATGTTGGGATTGAGGTCACGCTCTTTGGCGGTAAACACTTGGGCCCCCATATTTTCCAAGTAATGCACCAAATACTGGTTCATGCCCTCGGGATTGTGGAAATCTTCAACCGTGTTGTAGAGATTTCCCCGTTGGGTGGAAAAACGACCGAGACTTTCAAAATAGTCCCAACCGTGACACTGACTCAAATAGACACTCTTACCCGAAAGTATACCCGTATTTTCTCCAGGCATATCGGTTCCAATTCGCAACGGAAAATCTGGGTGTTCCACCGGATTCCAATGGGGGTACTTTTCAGGTACTGGTGGCAAGGTCTGCTCAAAATCCATCAAGGAAATCAGTTCGCCATCGACATCAACCCAAATATTGATCGCTTCAGTCAAATTGTTTGCACCGTGGGCTTCTTCCAGCCATAGGTCGAGGTACTTCACATCTTCGGGTGCAATTACCCATGTTTCAACCTCTTCCGCCTGTGTAGTAGTGATCATCCATGCCATCAATGAAATCATCAATCTCTCCTGTAGTTTCGCTTTGTAGACAATATACCCAACCCAAAGCATTGATTGTACAATTATCTCATTTCCATTATCATGACAGTAGACAACAATCCCTTTACTATAGAGACTACGATGAGTATCACCAAAGATTTATCCTACTTTATCCCCACACTACCCGATCGCTGTGGTGATTATAACACCCCCCACAGTCAATTTTGTTCTACCTGTGGACAAGCCTTACCCCAAGACCTCACACCATATTATAAACACTGGTTTTATGGCTTTGTATATCAAAAACTTCGCCCTTTATTTGAACAAGGCAGCAGTATTTACGATTTACTCTACATCCTATGCTACCCGAATTGGGGAAATTGGCGTTGGGATATAAAGAAGGAAACCGGTATCGAAATTTGCATTGGGCAATTTGTCGAAGGTGATGATGAGGGAAACTATTATCCCAGTCTTAACGTCAGTGTGAATGGCAACCAGTATAAAGGAGACTATTATCGGGGAACGCTTCCTGGAGTTATAGAACCTAGTTTTGGTGGTATTCAGCCGGATGATTTCTTTACGCTCCTCTGTGTGGAAACCCGTGAGGATCAAGAATTTTCAGTATATTATCGATTTGACTGGAATCATGATGTCTTAAAAGATTTGGATACCAATCGCCCCACAAATTTCGATACCTTTGCACTAGCCTTCATGTCTCACCTAGACCAAAACATCGGTTTTGCTTGCACGATGGGCTGGCACTAGTGGATTAGAACGACAACCATTTTTCTAGGCATAGTTCCACCACTTCACTGTCGGCAAAATTTTCCAAATCGGCTATGATATAGAATATGGAACAAGGCTCAACACAGCAATACCCACGTGAATACAGTGGATACACCCTCCTCGAATCTATCGGACAAGGTGGGATGTCGGCGATTGACTTGGCGCAAACAACCGTCAGTGATGCCCAGTACCTTCGGTTTGTGGTGATCAAACGCATGCATGCACACCTGAGTGAAAGTGATGAATCCTATATCCGAATGTTTCAGGATGAGGCCCGAATCTCCGCGGAATTGCAACATGCAAACATCGCCCAAGTTTACAATTTTGGTCAATGTGACAACGAATTTTTCATGGTCATGGAATACGTGCCCGGTTTGGATTTGCGTGAATTACAACGCGGTCTGGCCAGTCAAGGCAAAGGCATCCCGATTCGAATCACCCTCAAAATTCTTTACGATGTGTTGCAAGCACTGGACTATGCCCACCATCGAGTCGATACTTTCGGACAATCTTTGAATATTGTCCATCGAGATGTCAACCCACGAAACGTCATGTTGAGTATTCGGGGTGAAGTCAAACTGATTGATTTTGGGGTTGCCAAAGCCGATAATCGAATGGATAAAACCGTTGGACACACCATCAAAGGGAAGTTTGCTTATATGGCGCCAGAGCAAATTGATCCGACAATTGGCAACATTGATGGGCGAGCCGATTTGTTTGCCGTTGGATTGATGCTCTATGAGATGGTTGCGGGACAGCGTCCATTTCACGGTCTCAATGAAATCCAAATCATGCACAAAATCATGTCGGTTGACATTCCTGACCTTCCAAAAGCCCCTGACCATCCAAAACCAGAACAGTTGCAAGCCATCTTTAATATGGTGACCGAAAAAGATCCCTCTGCCCGATATGCCACGGCTGGACAAATGGCGATGGCTGTCCAACAAGCCGCCTTGTCTTGTGGGGGGCTGGCAACCACTGCCGATATGGCTAACTTTTTACGGGTCAATATGCCCGAAAAGACCAATACCATCGCCACTAGACTGTCTCAATACAAAACCGATGCTACCATGAACAGTGGTATCCTGTCCACCGTGGAAGCGATTGAGTACTTGGAACTGACTCCCAGTGAAAGTACTGCGGCCCAAGCGGACACTATCAAACATCATCGACCGCAATCGCCCATGGTCTCTACAAATACCATTGACGAGATGGTTCAACCCGAGATTCCCTATGCGAAATTGGCGTTGGGTGGCCTGCTGTTGTTTGCCTTGGGATTTGGTGGCATCGTCTATTTTGCGAGTCCATCAGACACTCCGAAAATTGCCCCAACACAAAAAACAGTTAAAACCCGAAAAATCGAACAAATTGATCAACAAACAAACAAGCCTGAACCGACAGAACAGCCTAGCGTGGTGACACCAAGCAAGCCCGTAGAGCAGAAGGCTTCCATCAAGTCCACCTCCACAAATCGTCCGCCCAAACCAACGTCGGTTGATAAGTCCACAAAACCATCGAATCAACCAGAGCGTACCGAAGAAAAAGCCAAACCGACACCAAAGATTGACACCACAACAGAAGCCAATCCCCAGAAACTACCGGTCACACCAAACTCTGTCGTAGAAAGCACCAAACCAACACCAAAGATAGAAACTGAAACCTTTTATTTAATGGTCGGTGTTGAATCGGGTACGCGTGGGTTACCCGTATTTTACCAAGGGCGAGAAATTACCACCACTGGTGCCAAAAAAAGTGTAACCCTACCTATTGGTAGTGTACAATTGGAAATTCGAGATCCCAAGACCAGTAGTTCGGTTTATCAAACCATCACCGTGCAAAAAGGTGATCCGATTCTTACCGTACAAGTTCACCGCATGTAACCTAAAGGTACGCTATGTTTTCTCTATTGTTTTCCCTATGCTTACCCGCTCTTGCACGTGATGCCGCAGTGGTGTTGATCAGTGATTCAATCCCCGAATACCAAGAGACCGCCCAAGCCTTTGTCGATAGTTACAAAGGACAAGTCCAAGTCTTTCATCTTGAAGGCAACAAAGCCAAAGCCATGAAAATTGCGCAAGATTTGGCCTCCGACCCTCCACCAGCGATTTTTGCTATCGGAGCCAAGTCAGCCTACATCAGTGTCCAACAGCTCCCCTATATTCCCTGTGTCTACGCGATGGTTCACGACCCTATTAAATATGGTGTTTACGGAGATAAAGTCACGGGCATTTCTGCACAACCCTCAGCCGAAGTCACCTTGGCACAAATTCGAGTGTTCCTACCGAAAGTCAAAAAAATAGGTGTTTTCATTACGGATGCCAGTGCAGTGGAAGGTCCCTCCGATGCATCCCACGTAGCAGAAGCTATGGGCTATGAAGTCGAATTCATTCGTCTCAACTCCAACGCTGAACTGCGCAAACAAATGAGTTTGATGCACAAAAAAGTAGATGCCATTTGGTTAATGCCCGACCCCTCTTTTATTACCCCTGAAAACTTTCACACCTTGATCATGATGGCCAATCGCAATCGTCTGCCGGTACTCACCAATTCTGATCTTCTCGCCCAAGCGGGTGGGTTGTTCAGTGTTACCCCTGATCGTTTCGGTGTCGGTCAACAAGCGGCAGGATTGATCTACGATATCTATGCCGACCGTAAAGACTATGGTGGGATGACCTTTGTCCCAGAAGTACCACGGGTCACCTTTAATGAAAACACCCAGCGTACATTGGGGTTGGAACTCGAACCCTTTGCCACTGGGTTCATTGATACATGGGTGGAATAACCCTTCTATCTTTTGCACTAACCACAGCAAAAGTCTAGACTATATGCCCA
>CAKZLX010000495.1 GCA_937127265.1 uncultured Pseudomonadota bacterium | reverse complement strand
TACACAGCCCTCTATATCCGGAACCATTGCCAAACGCACATAATTGGCTCCTGCATCCGTGATGGCAAACATCGAGCCCGGAGAGACAACAATTCCCAAGTTCAAGAGATCAATGGCATACTCTTCTCCGGTTTGTCCTGTTGGAACACGCAGCCAAAGATACAATGAAGCCTCTCTCCCCAAAACCTCCCAGCCCTGCTGATCGAAAAAGGAAAGAAATAACGCTTTCTTTTTCGAAAACAGCGCACGACGCTCCGCCACATGATCATCATCTCCCCATGCAAGTGTTGCAGCCTTGGTAACAAATGTTTGTGGAACCAGTCCCGGGTTGGCCCGAAAGCGAATCAAGCGCTGCATGATCTCAGGATCTCCAGCCACAAACCCAGAACGATATCCTGTCATTCCCGAACGCTTAGACAGAGAATGTAAGGCCAATACATTGTCCAACCCACATTCCAAAATCGAGTGTGGCGGTTCGGTGGTGTACAAGTCGGCATAACACTCATCCGAAACCAAGACGATATCGTATTGGCGACAGAGATCGGCAGTGCGTTGTAAATCGTCCAAAGACATTACGGCACCCGAGGGGTTGTGTGGTGAATTAATCCACAACAGACGGCACTGTTGAAGCAACTCGGGGTCGAGTTCCCACGGTCGGAAGATGTAATCTCCAGTCAAGGGAATCGCCACGGGGTTTCCACCCGCAAGCAACGCCCCACGATAGCAAACCGGATAGCCGGGATCGGGAAAGATCACCGTACGGTCTTGGGCTTGGGGGTCAATGATCAGTTGGGGTAAATGAAAGACTGCTTCTTTGGTACCAGAAACCGGTAAAATGTGTTGACTGGCATCGAGTGTCACCCCAAAACGGCGATCTACATAATCGACGACGGCATCACGTAACGCCTGTGGTCCCATCACCGAAGGATACGAAGAGTGTGGTTGTACTGCGTTTTTCAGGGCATCCAAAATGAATTGGGAGACCGGCTCATTGGGATCACCAACCCCAAAATCGTACATCGGGATTCCAGCCGCACGAACTTTGGCTTTTTGTTGGTTGAGGGCTTGTTGTGGATAGGTGGCCAATTGGTCCAAGATGGGATTGAAGCGTGGCATGGAAACTGTGGGAGAAAGGTTGATAATCTGATGTGTAGATATAACGTATTCTAAGCAGAAAGGAATGTACAGTCTACTGCCAGAGCATCTAGAATCGGTTATTTCATCACATAGACTGATGATTGGAGTGAAACCATGTGGCGTTCTGTTGTTTTTGGTATGATATTGTGGGGTTCTCAAGGCTGTTCTTCTGTGGCGGACTTTTTAGGGTCTGCGGCTGACCCCTCCGACACCAACGAAATAATTATCGAAATCCCCAAAGGCACCACCGCTGGTAGTTTGGGTGGGATTTTGGCCAAGGCTGGGGTGATTGATTCGGCTGACAATTTTAAAAACTACATTCGACTCACCAAGAAAGGTAGTTGCCTAAAAGCCGGTAAGTTCAGTGTCTCCCGATCGATGAGCGCCGATAAAATCCTTGAAACCGTCTGTGGTGTTCCCCTTGCCAACGATAAACCTTTTACCATTGTTGAAGGTTGGCGCATCCGAGAAATCGATGCCGCCTTGGCACAAAAAGGTTGGATCCAAAAAGGGGAATACAGTGCCCTCGCCAACGACCCCAGTCAGTTCAGCGCGCCCTTTCCACTGCCCAAAGACAATTTGGAAGGCTATCTATACCCTGAAACCTTTATGGTCGATGCCGAAAAGTTTGATGCCAAAAAGTTCATCCAACGCCAACTCGACATGCTGGCCAAAGAATTCTACACCCATTACAAAGCCGAAATCGATAAATCAGGTCGCACCTTTGAAGAGATTCTGATCGTTGCTTCTTTGTTGGAACGAGAAGAACCCAAGCCGCAAAATCGCGATGTGGTTGCCGGTATCATCTGGAAACGTCTGGACAACAATTGGGCGCTGGGTATTGATGCCACTTCACACTACAACCTTGAAGATTGGAACGACCGCAAAGGACTGTTGCGCAATCTCCGAGACAAATCCGATCCCTACAACACCCGCATCAAAAAAGGACTCCCCCCGACACCGATTGGGTCCCCTTCTTTACCCTCTCTCTATGCGGCGCTCCACCCAGAAAGTTCTGACTGGTGGTATTATTTGCACGACAAAAACCAAAATTTCCACGGTGCAAAGAATGCGGCTGGTCATGAGGCGAATCGTCGCAAATACAACGTCTATTAACCAATCACCTCAAGGATACATCATGCATTCGGCAACCAACAACCCGATATTGGTCATTCAAAGTCTCGGCATCTTTGGTCTAGGCAAAGCTCCTTCAGTCGACCAAGCCATCGCCGTGCTACTGACATCCTTCAGTCAGACGATGTTGTCCCGTACGAAGTCAGTGTTGATTTCCTTTGTTTCCAATGAAGATACTGGACTATTTGATGTTTCCCAAGGGGCTGATCGTATTTATGAATTACTACACCCCGATTTCAATCTGATATTTAACTGGCTTCAAACCGATATGGATGGTGTCTCGGTTTCGATGTTGGCAACGGATATAGTTCCTTTGTAAGGAAAAAACATCTTTTTTACGCAGACTGACTATTTTAACAGGTATTGGATGCAAATTGTCTAAAAAAGTCTTCCCCTAAACGTCCTTGGCTTTGCAAAATGTGCTGAACAATAATTAGTAGGAGATATATGATGTTGATGTCTTTACTTTGGGGGTGTAATGAGACTACGCTAAGTCAACAAGAGCCCGCCTCGTTAACTGTAGAATTGCAAGAAACAGAGATATATGGTGACACCCCTGTCTCCATTCAGATCACATCCAATCAAAAAATGGAGATGACTGAGGGAGATTATGAGTATCAATTCATTCTGATATCTTAAAACCGATAGCCAATGGTAGACCCAGCGTGCAACAGTTTACCTGTCAGGCGTCTGGTGAATTCTCGGTGTTGTTTACAGCATTTGGAACTGGCAGTTTTGTAAAAGGAACATGCACACTGATCGACAAGATTGTTGTGCCAAAATCATATGACCTAATTCTGGATGTTGATACACCGTCATTTGAAGTTCAAATTAACAACGAGAAAGGCGAAACTGTTTCAATCCCCATCGAAAAATACAGTATCGATGTTGAAGATAATACTGTCGTGGAATCATCCGTTGTCAATGAAAAAGTGACCTTAACACCTAAATCAGTCGGCAAAACAACGATCTCCTATTCACTTGGCTCATTGTCTGCCAAAACAAAGGTCGTGGTGAGTCGAAAGTTGGATAGTGCGGAACTAAAGATTGATGATGGCAAAAGTTATACTCGAACCTTACAAAAGGGCACGTATGCGATTGAGGTCATCGCCCAAGACTCTTATAAATATGGAACCACTTTGGAATGGATTGGAGCAGATTGTCCAACTCAAACCGAAAAGACCAATCACAAAGTTCAATGTTCTGTGTACAATACTGCCACTCTGAAGATTAACAACCCTTCGATTTTAGGCATGGGTGAGCCCGTATACGGACACCTCAATATATATGAAATGCCACTGTAATCCTTCGCCTTGGATAACATCAGCACCATGGATACCGTTCA
>CAKZLX010000494.1 GCA_937127265.1 uncultured Pseudomonadota bacterium | reverse complement strand
TGATCGGTTGACCATAACAAAGTAAATCCCGACAACCGTTACAAATAAATAATTAAAATTATTATAATTTGTATTTTTTTGGATCGGATGATTTATGATGTATATATCACCACAACTTCCTTACATTGGAATGTGTAGACACGTCAACACTTATCAACGACGATTTCACAGACCTTGGAGAGACCATGCAAAAAATTAAAAATCTTGTACATCAATCAATCAAATTTGGATTTATTGAAGAATCGGAAAGTATTTTGAGTGACTTGGTTGATGCGCAATGCCAAGAAATGGGTTTGTTGCATGATGAAACTTTGGACACCATTTCCTTATGGGCAGAAACCTTGGCAATGCTTCAACGTTGGAACCACTTAAACGAAGTTGTCGCCTTATTAGAAGCAGCCCAACAAAAAGTCCATCATCCCAATCTCGCCAGAACTATTCGGGACATTCTCTCGTTGAGACCACAACAGTTACAAACGTCTTAAAAACACAGTCTTTCTGGTGCTCTTGGTACATCGTAGACTCCGATATTGACTGCATCTAACCACCAATCACACCACCATCTTCCCGTTGAATTACAACAATACTCGGTCTAGCGGGTGTCGCCTCGTCAAAGTCAGGCCAACAGTTGGTCCAACCGTTTTCAGGTCTTCCGGGATGTTGAACAGATAGAAAAAGTGTCTTTCCGTCTGGAGAAAAACAGGGCCCTGTAATCTCTGCTCCTTTGGGGGCTGAAAATAGTCGACATGGTTGACCTCGTCTGGCTCCTGTGGTCTCAACGGCATATATCGCATCGGCAATCCCCAATACTTCTTCTGCCCCATCGGTGGTGATCCACAAACGACCGTTGGGATCAATCGCTGCATTATCGGGACAAGCCAAAGCGGCATCATGCTCAAAAGTTTCGCCATAGGCAGCTTTATGCTCCAGATCACCGGCTAACAAAAGCATATCCCATTCCATCACACTGGCGGTATGATCACCATTGGGAGGATTGAGTTCGATGGTGTGTCCGGCATGATTTTCAATACGTGGATTGGCAGGATTAGTCGACTCAAAAGACTCTGTTCCTCGTCTTTGATTTTTGGTGCAATTGATATAAACCTTGTTTGTTTTCGGATTGGGTTCAACATCTTCACAGCGATCCATTTGGGTTGCCCCCACCACGTCCCCGGCTCGACGTGATTCAATCAACACATCTTCTTGACAGTGAAATCCATTCTCTGGTGTTAGACCAAAAGTGCCAAAGATCAATGGAATCCACTCCACAGTACCATCCGAATGAAATTTTGCGACCGAGAGTTCTCCTTCGTCCAGCACCTTGCCATACTCCAAACGACTCTTGGCTTGATGGGGAACATGTGGTTTCGCCGAAACAAAGCGATAGAGATATTCAAAATACCCGTCGTCACCCATGTAAATGACTATACGACCATCGTGGTTTTGAATTGGATTGGCTGACTCATGGTAAAAACGCCCCAAAGCAGTACGTTTGATCGGCATCGAATTGGGATCCGTCGGATCAATTTCCACCACCCAGCCAAAACGATTGGGCTGTTTAGGGGCATGAGCCAGATCAAACCGTTTGTGGGTTTGGTACCAAATATAGGCTTTTGAATAACCGATATGATAACGTTTATAGGCCATTTTCTCTTCTGGATCGAGTTGCTCTCCACCAAAATAATATAAAATGTTTTCTTCACAGGTGAGGATAGTACCCCAAGGCGTCAGACCACCCGAGCAATTGTGTACAGTGCCTTTCACCCTAGTCCCCGTAGGGTCTTCAGGTGTTTTCAATCTAGAATACCCCGCACAAGGACCAGAAATTATCATCGGAGTATCGGCGGTAATGCGTCTGGTAAACGGAGAATTCTTGACCACCGACCATCGACCCGATTTGTCTTGTTGAAGTTCCAAAATCGACAATCCGTGGGCGGCCATTTCAATATCGGTGTGCACAGGATCTCTGGAAGTATATCGATCTTGCCCTTCAAACATCAATTGCGCCGAGGTCGATTCATGATTAACTGTCAACAACCAATGACCATCATGTTCAATCAAAGCCAAAAAGTCGTTATTGTATCCAAACGTTCGTGCTTGTTCAGAAGCCGTCAATTGCTCCCACAGAAAAGGTCTGTCAGCATCAAACAACTGATCGCCCCAACGAATGAGCACCTCAGCCCGATACCCCTCCGCTACGTGATGAGTGAGATCCAATTGGGGTTCCAAATTGGGAAAGGCAAAAGTGACATCATCACTCTTGAACTCTGCTTTGTGGAGTCGTGTACACCCAGTACCAACAGCCAATGTCCCAAGTACACTTTTGGCGAGTCTTCGGCGGGTGATCAGTACAGTTGAAAAATCTTGTTTTGCCATGGCACCTCCAGATATCAACAATTGTATAACCGAAAAATGAAACCACAATTACGACAAAAGGGAGACCATCGTCCCCCCTTCCCCAAAATACAACAGATGTTGCTTATTTGGTGCTATTGAACATTTTGCCGGCTTCTTGCATCAGATTCATTTGGGCTTCCATCATCGTCTTTGATAATTCCACACCTTGTTTAACATTCTGTTGCAACTGAGACACCATTTGGGTGCTGTTGTCCTTGATCACGGTTTGCATAGTTTGTTGGACTTCTTGTTGCAGACTCATCCAATCTTTGGCATTTTGCTGAAGTTGACTTTGCATCTCACTCATCATTGGTTGAAAGGCTTTCATCGGATTCATTTCCATCATCATATCGGCAAAAGAATTGTTGGCTTCAGTGGTCGTTTTTGATTTTGACATGTTGTACTCCAAAATTAGGGTGGCTAAAATTACATAGGCAACTACTTTATATTGCAATGCAACATAAGGTCAACCCCACAAGAGAACTTTTTTGTGCGTTGCAACATTTTTTCATTTAGGAGCATTCGATTGCTGACGAATCATCTCTTTGAGTTCTTGCAATTCACGCTCTAAATCAGCAACCCGTTGAGAATTGTCTGACTGCTTACCCTCTTGCGCTCCTGAACGATTACCCATTGAGCCACCAAACGGATTCCACATACCACCACCCATCTGTACTGCCCGTTGCATCATCCGAAAGAACTCGTCTTGGGCTTGTCTAGCCACATCCACACTGCGTTCAATTTGCTGTGACTGTACCGTCAATAACGAATCTAATAGATCGGCTCGTTGTCGGATGATTTTTTCCAAGAATCCGACTGGAATGGATTTGGCCTTCCCACCTTCGACCAAAATCTGGGTGAGTACTTGGGCGGTAATGTCTTCTTTACTGTTGGCATCAATCACTTGAATACTTTCGCCTGAATGTACCATCTCTTCCAGTTCTGCCAAAGTGATATAGGAACTGGTTGCTGTGGAATACAAACGACGATTTCCATATTTTTTAATTAAGATTCGATCTTTTTCTGTCATGCTTACCTCACACACTTAAAATATTGCGTTGCAATATTTTTGACACATCGCACAAAATACTGTACATTTTTGATAGTGGAAACAATTGAAAACATTCTTTGAGATGGAAAAACGGATTTATTTTCTGTTCACTTGATACCAAAATTGTCTTCACCGTCACCAATATGTTGCAGTGTATCATAATTTTATTCTCTATTATGTTGCAAATGCGAAAAACAACCTCAAGCAGATTCATGGAGTTCAAATGGGACACACCGACCACAACGATACCAAAAAAAATTGGACCTCTCTCTCTTCCTTACCCTTCTCTTTTAAAAGCCAAGATATCGATCCCTTTAGTGCAGGACCCAGTTTCCAAGCCCTTACCGCCAGTCTTTTGACCCGCCCTTGGATTCCCATGCAAAAAACGATTCAACTGACCACTGAGCAAACCAAATTGCTAGCCAGCATCTTTCTCACCTCCAAAGAAAAAGGAGTGGAAGCTGCCAAACAAGCACTCAAAAAAGATCGTCGTTTCTCGGCTGATGAGTGGAGTGATAACCGACGCTACTCAGCCCTTGCACTCTCTTATATGTATTGGCGACGTGGGGTCATGGAACTGATTGATGAAGCACCAGGACTCGATGAGATCACCCGTCTCAAAACCAAGTTCTTTGCTGAACAAATGGTTGATATGATGGCACCCTCTAATGTTCCTTTTCTAAACCCTCAAGTGATTGAAGCCGCCAAAGAATCTCGTGGTCGTTCCTTGGTTCATGGACTGCGCAACTGGTTGGGCGATATCCGTAAAGGAAACTCTGTCCCCACCCAAAGTCCAGAGGGCGCTTTTGTGGTGGGTAAAGATCTCGCCAACACCCCTGGTGAAGTGGTCGCCCGCAATCACCTTTGTGAAGTCATCCAATACACCCCGACTACTGAAAAGGTCTACAGTAAGCCCCTGTTGATTATCCCTCCATGGATCAACAAGTTCTACATTTTGGATCTCGGCGAAAAGAAATCCTACATTCGATACATGGTTGAACAAGGCTATACCGTCTTTATCATCTCTTGGAAGAACCCCACTGCTGACATGGCCGACACTTCTTTTGCTGACTACGTCACCCATGGAACCCTCTTCGCCAAAGATGTGGTCGCCAACATTACCAAAGACAAGAACCCTGCGGCAGTTGGATATTGTATTGGTGGTACACTCCTTGGCGTCACCCAAGCCTACTTAAAACAAAGTGGCGAAGAACCCTTTGCCAACCTGACCTTCTTTACCACCATGCTCGACTTCCACGATCCTGGTGAAGTGAAATTGTTCCTCGATGAACGTTCCATCCGCCACATCGAAGCCAACATGAACAAAAAAGGCTTTTTGGATGGGAGTGAAATGGGAAGTACATTTGCCTATCTACGTGCCAAAGATCTCTTGTGGAACTATTTTGTAGACAATTACTTACTGGGTAAAACGCCCCGTCCATTCGACATTTTACACTGGAATGCCGACTCTACCCGTATGCCAGCGAAGATGCACTCATGGTACCTTCGCAACATGTACCTCAACAATCTTCTTCGGGTTCCCGGTGCACTCCAAATCAACGGAACCGCTCTGGACTTAACCAACATCACCGAAGATGTCTATTGCGTAGGGTGTGAAACCGATCACATTGCACCTGCTGCAACCGTATTTTCCATGCACGATCACACTCGGGCCAAAGTGCGCTACGTACTTGGTTCTAGTGGGCATATTGCTGGTATCGTCAACCCTGTCAGTCGTGGCAAAGGCTATCACTATGTGAGCGATCCTATCCAAGCCCCTCATCATTCTGATTTGGAAACGTGGAAAGCCACCTCAAATAAAAAAGATGGTTCATGGTGGACAGATCATGTCGCTTGGCTCGGTGAGCGTTGTGGTAAAAAAGTCAAACCACCCAAAGTCGGTTCCAAAACATTTCCTGTACTTGAAGCCGCTCCTGGTAAATACGTCATGGAATCCTAAACCAGGCCCTGCGGATAATCGTCAACAATGCTCGGGTTCGCTCGGGCATTTGTTGTGTTTACAAGCGTTCGCGAATCTCTGCCAACCCCTCAATCCCACAGTCTGCGATCAACACCCCTTGTTCAATGTACAATAAACGGGTGGCCAGTTTCTCCAAAGTGTCCAAGACGTGGGTCGATAACAAAATACAAACACCCCGTTCTCGCTCTTGCTCTAACAAACCGACAATGCGTTTCACTGAACTGGGATCCAAACCATTCAAAGCCTCATCCAAAATGAGGATATCTGGCTTGCCCACCATCGCACAAGCAATGGCAATTTTACGACGCATCCCTTGAGAGTACTCTTGAATCGGTCGATCGATATCGGTTCCCAAACCTGCAACTTCCATCCCCCATTCCAAAGAGGCTTGCTCACGGACCGAACAAACAAATTCAAGCATCTCACGGCCAGTCAAATAAGTGTATAGTTCAGGAAATTCTGGAACGTAACCAATGCGGTGTCGAGCGATTTGTGGCTCCTCCACCACAGAGTGCCCATCTAGGGCAATGTGACCACTGGTGGGTATCAGTTGACCCGTGAGCATTTTGATGGTTGTCGACTTTCCTGCGCCGTTTCCACCGATAAACCCTACAAACTCACCACCTTCCAACACAAAGTCAAGACCCTTCACAGCCTGTTGACGACCATAGTTCTTTGTCAACCCTTGCACTTCTAGTTTCACACAACCCCCATCCATTTTGCCATTCCAATCCACCACATCAAGGTCAGCAAGACGATACCCCGATGCATTAAGGTTCCTTTACGCTCAACAAAATGCGCCCTCACAGCCAATCCTAACATCAGAGCAGTCCACAGAAAAGAGCCTACAAACAACAGTGAAAACCCTGGCAAACCTAACCATACCAACATGAATAGCACTGGAACACCAACGCTCATCCAAATTAAAATCGACACTTCAGTGAGGGCTTTACGCTGTACGGCATCGCTAATTCCCAAAGACCATTGCAACCATTTTGGTTCGCTTTTGCTGAGCAACATCGGAAAAAAGAGAAAAGCAATCGAAGCAGCACCACACAGTACCAGTGCCGACACCAGATCCTCCAACCACAAAAATAAGGCTGACAACCCGCCAACCGACCAAGCCAGATAGGTTACCCACCGATGCAAACGCCATGAGTTTCGCAACAATCGTAGGCGATGGGGCTTATCTGTTGCCAACCAGTCCAAATAGACACCGTCTTCTTGATCACCTTCTTCTAGACTGTTCCAATGGGCATCGATATCCACCAAAATCATCGAGGCCCGTAAAAGGTAGGGCGGCACCAATCGTAACGCCACTAGCCATCCAACAACACCCACCCCCAAAGGCAGTAGAATCCAAGGTGCCAAATTGTGTTGCCCTTCAATCACCAATCGGGTTGCTCCTGTTGAAAAGAGAAGCGACAACCCCATCAACCCCAAAGCAACTCCCGGCGCATAAATGAAAGCCGCTTGCTCTTTGGGATTCTGCCCCCGCAACATATCTAATACTGGTGCCATATTTGGAGAACGAGCCACCCAAACCGACCCGAGATGTACACCATACCCCACACCGATACCACCAATCCATGCCGAGGTCAAACACAACAGAATCCATGGAAACCAACTCATCGACACTGCGCTCCAGATTCCCACCGCCGTCAACCACCACAATAGAGAACCTTTGACTTGTTCAAGGGCAACACTGTACAAAAATGGAACGGAGAGAATCGGATGTACCCCAAATATATTGCGTTCAGGATGACGTACAATCCCCGTGTAGGTTTGCAAGGCCATCAATGCCACCAGCAAAGCACTGGTTCGCAACAGCAATTGCTCCAATCGTTGACTGGTATTGCTGAGCAAATAAATCGATAACGGCTCTCGTATGGAGAGAATGATAACAACAACAAAGACTACTTGGACCAACAACAATGGTACCCGCATCGGCTGGCGTTGGTCTTTTTTCTGTCGAACCGTGATGTAGGGATTAGAAGACATACCCTTTTATATCGCTATCTGGCTTGGATGGCATGAGCCAAACCGGTGATTTCACGATTTCTACAAGACCATGTTCAGAAGAATCAATCATCCATATTAAACAATAAACGAATCAATTTATTGTATTCGTAATGCACTTCTAGATCTTCCAATTCTTCTTGGAGTATCAAATCGTATACTTGGCGGGCTACTTTGTTTGCTTCCACCTTATCTCCAAGCATACTGGCTGCCAATCCCCGCTGCAACAACACTCGAATCTGACCTTGTCCATCAAGCTCATCAAGACCGTTACAATCAAAATGCACCCACAAGGCTTTGGCTTCCTCCATTCGTTCTAGCCCCACCAAAGCCTCTAATAAAATGATGGCCACAAAGGGACGCAAATGCAATTGGGTATCGGCATCAGAGAGTTTCCAAGCCAATTCGGCATAGGGTAAAGCCAACCCGTACTGCTGACGGATATTCAGAATGATCGCCGTGTTTCCAGTAAAGACCATCTTCGGAACCCGAAAACCACCTTTTCCTTTGGAGCCATCCAAAATCTTTTTGGCTCGTTTCAACATTCGCCAACCCCGATCGATTTTACCGATGTGAATACACCACGACGCCATGTTCCCAAGGAGCAGACAGGTCTCTTCCAATTGTCCCAGTCGTCGATTCAACTCATAGGATCGTTGAAAGTTGCGCTCCGCTTCTCTGGAATTGCCGAAGATGACTTCGAGATTGGCAATACTCATTGACACCGAGGCGTCCAACGCCCGATCATTGATGGCCTTGGCGATTTTTTGGGCGGTGTACATACTGCGACGGGATGTTTTATAATCTCCCTGACCACGACGTCGACGTAAATATTGCCCAAAATGATACCAAGCCATCCCCAGTTGCAGCATATTGCCATCTTGCTTCATCAATGAAATGACGTGTTGCAAATCGGCGTGGGCAGTGGGATGTTTGGGATTCCACTGGGTTCGCATGATGAGACTTTCAGCGTACAGGTGTCGAAATCCGTGCTTTTCACTGAGTGCAATCGCTTGTTCAATCTTGGGGTGTACCTCGGTCATCCGATTCAAACTGGCATAGACTTGGGCTTCTGCCATCAACAATTCCACTTCGTCACGTTTGGTGAGCCACTCGGCATGCACCTGTCGACAAGATTGAATGGTGGCGATAATATCAGACAAGTTGCGTTGTGTTTTGGCGAGTTTACACCAAGCAATCTGAATGTCAAGCCGATCACGCCCTTGAATCTGCTCACAATCAAGCACTTGCTCTAAAACAGCGATCCCCTCTTCGATCGGACCATGCATTCGAGTGATAGTAGCGATAATCAGAGCCAGTGAGGGAGCAACATCATACCAATCATGGGTCATCGATCGCTCAAAGGCAATACGGACATTGGAAGCTTCTTCATAGAGTTTCCCCAACAAGACTTCTCCACCATGTCGATAAAACTCAGGCAGACGTTTGACCCATTGTGCATACCGTTGGGCATGCTTGTGCAAAACGATGTCTCGCTCCGCAAAGCCTTCCAACTTTTCGGAAGCAAAATCAAAGATCGAACGTAACATCGAAAACCGTGGTCCTTCACGCAAAATGATCAGCAACGATCGATCGAGCAATCCTTCGATCACATCCATCACAAACGATGCATCTTGAAACTCAGCAATATCAACGATCGCTTCGGCATCATCGACCAAAAACCCATCTCGAAAACAAGCCAATTGCATCAACACTGCCTGTTCTGCATCAGACAACAAAGACCACGACCACTCAATGGCATTGTAAATCGAATTGTGTCTTCCATCGCGATTGCGGTCTTGCAACAAGGTGAACCGTTCTTGTAAACGTGTATGAATCTGTTCAATCGTAAAGAGTCGCATCCGCGAAGCAATCATTTCCAAAGCCAGAGGCAATCCATCTAGTGCCACCACGATCTCTTGTAAGACCTGCAACTCATGCTCGGTCCATTCTCTATCGTGTCCTAAAGCCTGCAATTTTTGCTGTAGAAAGAATATACCGTCAGCATGAGACAACGGTGGAATCACCACCACATTTTCACCTTGTACACCCAACCGCATTTGAGAGGTCACCATAAAAACATTGGTAGAAGCATGACGCATTGCAGTACTTGCCCAATAACCAACAGTTTTGGTTGCCAGATGGATAATTTGCTCAAAGTTGTCAAAGATAAACAAATTGTGTTCGAGCAATTTGAGGGCATTGGCAATCACTTCAATTCCTGACTGAGCATCGGTTTCCACCAAGGGAATACTCAATTTATCAGCCGTTTTGACCACAATGTCCATCAAGGTTTTGGCCTCTGACAAATCAATAAACCACAGACCACCAGTGAAACGCTCTGACATGTGGTAGGCAGCCTGAATCGCCAACTGGGTTTTACCGACTCCTCCTGGACCTTGGAGGGTTAATAGCGACGCCCCCTTCTGACAAAATTCGATAATGCGATCAACATCTCGCTCTCGACCAATGAAAAAATCGACCGAAGGCGGTAGGTTGCCACGCGTCATCGAGCGATCGGACAAACCAAAATGATCACTGGCGGTGACCTCTTCTTCTTGTACCATATCACCATGCAGAACACCCATAATTCCAACACCGGATAATGGAGCCAATGAAGCCATGCGACGTTGTAAATTTCCAATCGAAGTATATCGACGTTTGGGGTCCGCATACAAGCAAGGTCTCAATACATCCAACAGTTGGGGATGAATACTGCGTAAAGAAGAGACGTTATCAGGTTCAAGCAAAATCTTTTCGGCTGTACGAATCATCTTTGCCATTTCCGGCAAAGTCTTGGCCTTGACGAGTTTACGCCCTGTAAAAGCCTCAAACAAACACAATCCAATCGAAAAGATATCTGATTGTGCAGTCATGGGCTCATTGCGGGTTTGCTCTGGAGACATGTACGATGGGGTACCGCGAATACCATCAATATCATCTGTATAGCCAACTGCTTGGGCAATTCCAAAATCGGCAATTTTGACCACACCACTGTTGGAAATCAAAATGTTGCTGGGTTTCAAATCACAATGGACAAGTTCCAACCATTGACCACTCACTTTCAATTTGTGTGCATAGTCCAGTCCAGCACAAATCTGGATGGCGATTTCCAAAGTGGCTTGGGGCGTTAAACGTTTCTGTCGAATGAGTTGTTTGAGTGTCACCCCATCGACCATTTCCATCACCACAAACAAGCGATCGTTGATCGATCCGAGGTCTTGGACTTCTACCACATTTGGATGCTTAAACATCCCACCCAAACGGGCCTCTGCCACCAATTCCTTACGGGCCTTGTCTGAAGACACCGATTCATGTAATAACTTGACGGCAACCTCTTTTTGAAACCCTGCAGGACCATTTAAAATGGCACGATACACCTCTCCCATGCCGCCTTTTCCAATCGTAGCCATAAGATCGTATCGACCGAGTTTTAACAGGGGTTTAGGGTTCATTCCGGATGTTCTCTTTGGGTTTGGAGATTCTACTACAGACTAGCACTACCTATCATAGCACAAAAGACTTAAAATAAGGTGAGTTGCTCACCCTCATCCACACCCACACTAATTTTTTCGACTCCACTGCCGGCGCGCGAGCACGTCCAGTGAATTTCTACCGTACCGGTGCCCATCACCACCCATTCAAACACCTGTCGATTTCCACGTATCGGTAAGCCGGGATACAATAGGTTCTTGGCAGATTGACTTTGCCATTGCCCCCATCCGTCTAGTGCTGGCGCATCGACAATCGGTGCACCACTAACGATACTAATTTCAGGTCCACAGTGCAATCGAACGTGGGTTTCTTTGGTCAATTTCAAATCCAGTGCCCGTTGTAAACCAGCGGTTGATAAATAGCCTTGGTTCTCAAACATCACTTTAATCCGAAAGACATCAGTGGCAATCCGCTCCAAGGTCGTATCCATTTGAACTTTGGGTAGTGACATTCGGATCTTGTCCAAAATTGAAAAAGTGTGCTCACATTCCGTTGGCAAATGGCTGAGTGGA
>CAKZLX010000493.1 GCA_937127265.1 uncultured Pseudomonadota bacterium | reverse complement strand
CTTCAATTTCAGTGAACATCATCGATCAAGAAGATGCCCCAACTTTGGAAGTGCGTTCTCCAATCAACAGTACGGGTGAGGAAAACGTCTCGATTCTCTTTCAAGTGGCGGTGGATGATGTACAAGATGCCTCTCCAGATTTAATTGTCTCGTTTCAATCGGATTTGGAAGGTGAGTTTTGCGCCCCGATACCCGATTCTATTGGTGTGGCGGGTTGTGAGACAGCGTTGTCAGTGGGAACCCACATGGTTACCTTTCAAGTCTCCGACAGCCATGGATTTGTGACCTCGGAAGTCATGGAACTGACCATTTTACCCTCCACGCAAGTCGACAATGATTTTGATGGCTACACCGAAGAAGAAGGTGACTGTGACGACACGGTAGCCACCACCAGTCCAGCGGGTGTAGAGGTTCACAACGGGGTGGATGATGATTGTGACCAACTGATAGATGAAGAAACCGAAGCCTACGACGACGATCAAGATGGTTTTTCTGAATTACAAGGTGACTGTGACGACGGTAACTTTGAAATTTATCCCAATGCTATCGAAGAATGTGACGGGATCGATCAAGATTGCAACGGTGTGATTGACAACGAAACCTCGCGTTTTGATGATGATGGTGATGGATTCACCGAAGACGACGGTGACTGTGACGATGATGAAATTAACATCAGTCCTGTTCAAACTGAAACCTACAACACCATTGATGATAACTGTAACGGGATTGTTGATGAAAATACCATCGGTTACGATGACGATGGTGATGGTCAAACCGAAATTGATGGGGATTGTAATGACGGAGATTCCGATGTCTATTTTGGAGCCACGGAAACTTGCGATCAAGTCGATGAAGATTGTGATGGTGTAATCGATAACGATACCCCTTGTTTTGATGATGATGGTGACGGATTCACCGAACAAGATGGTGATTGTAATGACTACCAACCCTCCGCCTATCCAGGGGCCGTTGAAGTTGCCGATGGGGTGGACAACAATTGCAATGGTGATACCGATGAGGGAACCATTTACTTTGATGATGATGGAGATTGCTTTTGCGAAGACTTACCTTGTTATGGTTCGATTACCGCCAACTGTTCTGGTTTGAGTGATGGTGATTGTAACGACATTGCCAACCAGATATATCCAGGTGCACCAGAAACTTGCAATTCCATCGATGAAGACTGTGATGGCGTTGCCGATAATGACCCGATTGATCCCTTGACCTGGTATTACGATGGGGATGAAGATTTGCGTGGTGACCCGAATACATCGGTTCAAGCCTGTACCCAGCCACTTGGATATGTCAATAATGCCAATGATTGTAATGATGCAGAACCCTTGGCTTGGACTTCGGCACCTGAGGTCTGTGATGGCGTAGACAATGATTGTGACAATGCTACCGATGAGAATGTTACCACCACCTATTATCGCGACCAAGATAATGATGGATATGGGTTGGCATCCAACAATATTGAGGCTTGTACGGTTCCAGCTGGATATGTAGCCAATGCCAATGATTGTAATGATGGTTGTGCCACCTGTTATCCTGGACGCACGGAATCCTGTGATGGGGTCGATAACAACTGTGATGGTACCACTGATGAGATCAATGCCAGTGGTTGTATGGAATATTACAAAGACGAAGATCGTGATGGCTATGGCTCATCAATCTCTCAATGTCAATGTTCGCCCAATTCCCAAACCAAGTTTGATGCTACGGTTACGGGTGACTGCTATGACAATGGTGCCAACGCTGCACTAGCCTATCCCGGTAGTCAGGCATTTAGAACCTCTCCGCGTGGTGATGGGTCTTGGGATTACAACTGTGATGGTGAGACCACTTATCAATACACAACCAATGTCCGACAATGCAACGTCAGTTACAATACCAGTTTTAATGGTTACGATGAGTATCAGAGTTGCCAGTCGGGTTGGCAAGGCAGTGGGGCTTGTGGTACCAGTTCTGTACTGTCTACCAGTTGTTGGAAGGTGTCTGGTTCATACAACTGGTTGGGCTTTCAAACTTCAGATGACACTTGTGGATTTAATGGTTCACAAACCACGCAAGGCTGTAAATAACGATGCTGTTGGCTAGCACACTCACATTGAGCATGGATGGTTATAGTTCCCTGACATTGTGGAGTTTGCAATAGATATAGGGTTGGAGGCTATTCTTCTACCTTGGCAAATGCAGCCAGTTGTGCAAAGAACTTTTGGGTGTCTTCGATCGATTGGTTTTGTAAAATGTTACCCGCTTGGATGCGAAGGGTATCCATAAAGGCTTCTTTGTATTCGGGTGAAGTCTCAAACTTGGCGATGACTTCTTGCCGTTCGATTTTTAGTAGGCGGACAGTGGTGGCACTAATGACATCTTTGGTGCGAGGAACATCTGAAAGAAAGCCCAACTCTCCGAAGAATTGTTTAGGAAAGAGGCGAATCACAAAGTCTTCAGAGGGAATCTCTAAGACACCTTCTAAAACTTGAAAGAAATGTGATTCTCGTGCACCCTCGGCTATGACAACTGTGTTCGCTGGAAAAGTAACAACCTCTCCGATGCCATATAAAAAGTTTTGATTGTCAAGTGAGAACTCAACTGATTCCATCATCACTCCATGTTCAAGATGCTCATAGTATATAAGAGAGGACGACAATTATCAGTGAAATCTAAACCTTTCTTTGTTGTATCTACAAGGTATATTTGTAGGCGTAGGCGATGTAGGGTTGTACTGGTGAAGTGAATGTTCGATCGGTGATGTAGGATTGTGCAATCACAATGTGACTTCGTGTAGGACTTCGTTGGGCAACAAAAAGCAGTCCACTTCGAAACATGGTGTCATCGGCGTTGAGGCTATGGCGATAGGTGGTGAGGTTGCCAATTCGTAAGAACTGGTCGGTGTCTTGATCGACCTGATAGAGCAGTAGGGTATTGTTGTCGAGTAAGGAATCCTGTCCAAAGGACATCATGACTTCTTGTTCTCGCTCAAAGAATCCTACGCCAGTTTCACCTTCGGGAGTGGCTACGTTCCACGAAGAAAAACCGGTGGTGTTGGAAAAGACAATGTTGCCGACTTTGGCTTGGAGAGTAGCACTTCCACCCGTCGTCCACCCGATACCAGCGTATTGTCGTCCAGTGGCTTCGGCATAGTCTCCGATTTCAGTGTTGGTGCCATAGTTGTCGGATAGGTCATCATAGCCCACAATTGTTTGCCAATTGCCAAAGTAATAGCCACCAAGTGCGTATGCTTGTAATTTGAAGACGGCTACTGGCATAAAGGTGGCCCGTATTCCCCCACGGGTAAAAGCAGGTGTGGCACTGAACTCTCCCACGACATCAAGTCCAGTATTGGTAAAGAGAGCATTGTCTTCTTTTTCAAACATCGGGATGTGAGCACCATATTGACCCTTGGCGGAGACCGCGATCCGATTGTAAGTGAGAGTGGTGGTGATCTGTCCAATTGGTGTTGTTTCGGCAAAAGCAGTTGACAAGAGTAATAAAAGGTTCATAAGGGACACTCTGTTGTGATTTGTGAATGGGTCAATACTATCGCAATCTATCAATATTCAATATTCAAAATTGACGTTTAAGGTTAACTTTTTCAAAGGGGCATGGTGTGGGAACGAAGAAACTGTGGGTGAAAGTCTTGGTGTGGCGCGCGATTTCGATTGCTTTAACGCTGGTCACGACTTGGTTGTATACTGGAAACATTTCGGAAGCATCGGGTTTGACGATGGTCTTACACGCGGTGTTGATCGTTGGGCATTACCTTTTTGAACGTGGTTGGGATGGCTTTGAAGACGCTTCGTCTTGAAGATTGATTGCAAACGTTGCATCCACTGGTATCAAGGTTACATTGGATTGCTTTCTATGATTGAGAGGACATAATGCCAGTTCATTTGACAGCTGAATCTATCCCACCGTTGACTAAAATTGCCGCACGTGGTTCTGAGAAAAGAGTGCTGATGGTTTCGCCAACCCATTATGATGTACTGTACGAAATCAATCCGCACATGCAAGGTAATATCGGTACGGTAGATAAAGTAGAAGCCAGCGCGCAATGGAATGCACTTCGCGAAACGTATCAGTCTTTGGGATTTTCAGTGTCCGTCATTGAAGGGGTGGAAGCACTTCCGGATATGGTTTTTGCCGCCAATCAGACCGTTCCTTTTCTCGATGCTGATGGTCAACCCAGTGTCATTCTCTCCAAGATGGCATCTGCTTACCGTCAAGCCGAGGTGGAGTATTTTGCAGAGTGGTATGTCGCAGCAGGATACAAGGTCATTCGACATGTCAATCCACCGATTGAGTTTGAAGGGATGGGGGATGCTATTTGGCACCCTACCAAAAACTTGTTGTACATCGGTTACGGCTTTCGGACACAACGAGGCGCATTAGAACGAGCCGCAGCTTGCATTGGCTGTGAGGTGGTCGGTTTACAACTGGTCGATCCACATTTTTACCATTTGGATACCGCACTCAGTGTGATCAATCAAACCACTGCTTTATATGTACAAGAGGCATTTTGTACCGATGGTGTCAAAATTTTACAACAACAGTTTGAACATCTGATTGCGGTCCCCTTGTCAGAAGCCAAGCAGGGTTTCGTGACCAATGGGCATTCACCAGACGGGAAACATTTTATCGTTCATCAAGGCAATATGGAAACGACTCAACAATTACAGGCGTTGGGGATTCAAGTCATCGAGGTCGATACCAGTCAGTTCCTCAAAAGTGGTGGCTCTGTTTTTTGTATGAAGATGATGTTGCCGGTGTAACCACCGTAAGACCATCGTGGTATAAATGACAAATATAGTCTACTTTCGATTGATACAATGCTGTGAAATCTAGTTGGAAGAATGGTTTGGGCTCGTTATACTGACTGCGCGTAAATTCTAGATTTGGAGCCCTACATGTCTCGTGTACTCTTTCCTTCCGTAGTGTCTTTTTTGTTGCTGGCTTGTTCAGGTGATGATTTTAAAAATGAAGATACTGGTGTGATCGTCTTGCCAGAAGATGTCGACAATGATCAAGATGGCTACACTGAAAATGATGGAGATTGTGACGATTACAACAACACCATTTACCCTGGTGCCGATGAGGTACCTGACAATGGGATTGATGAAGATTGTTCAGGTGCCGATGAGGTGACCCCCGAAGCCGATGTAGACAATGACGGAGATGGTTTTACCGAGGTGGATGGAGACTGTGATGATACTGATGCCAATGTACACCCTGGAATGAGTGATATACCTGATAATGGAATTGACGAAGATTGTGACGGCGAAGATGCTCAATCGAGTAACAGTTCTGTACTGGATATCGCTGAAGTGGATTTGGGCGCTATCATCATTACCGAGATTAT
>CAKZLX010000492.1 GCA_937127265.1 uncultured Pseudomonadota bacterium | reverse complement strand
GGAGGCAAAGACCATTGTTGAAATGATGATGCGCAACTTGTGTTTCGGGTCGGTAATGTTCTTGGTGTTGATGTCAATCAAGTAGTTCACCCACTCCCAAAACCACGACACCAAATACAACAGCAACATGTGTTTATTGACAAAGTATCGATAGACAGAAGCCTCTGTTGACTCCATTGTTTGGGCTAATTTCTTAAAGGTAAAGGCCTCAAAGCCAATCTCGTCAATCAACAGGATACTGTGCTTGATGATCTTTTTACCCAAGGCAGTTTCTTGTGGGTCCCGAACGTACAGTCTTTCATTAAGGGTGATTTGTATCCCAACAGCCATCTACTCCCCTGTTACAACGAACTTTTTCTATTGGATTTTAAACAATTATGCAAATTTATTTTGCTATCTTGTATTATAGTGATAGTCAAAGCAATAATAGTAATACTATTATAGATAAAAGGAGTACACTATGAATAAGTATATTGAAAACTTAAAATATGACCTACCGGCATCGATCATTGTCTTCTTGGTCGCGGTGCCCTTGTGCCTAGGAATTGCCCTCGCCTCAGGTGCCACTCTGTTCTCAGGAATTATCGCCGGGATTGTTGGCGGGATCGTCGTTGGTTCGTTGAGTGGCTCGCAATTGGGAGTCAGTGGTCCGGCAGCTGGGTTGGCGGTCATCGTCTTAAATGCCATTCAAGATTTGGGAGCATTTGAAACCTTTTTATTGGCAGTGGTAATCGGTGGGGTCTTTCAGGTTATCTTGGGATTCGCCCGTGCCGGTGTGATTGCCTACTTCTTCCCAAATTCTGTCATCAAAGGCATGCTTGCCGGTATTGGGGTCATCATTTTCCTCAAACAAATCCCTCACGCTTTCGGATACGACAATGATTACGAAGGCAACATGAGTTTCCAAAATGCCGATGGGTATAATACCTTCACCGAACTCAGTCACATGTTTGAAGCCACCAATACTGGGGCGATAGTAATTTCTGTCGTGTCATTAGCGATTTTGATTTTGTGGGAACAATCATTCATGAAGAAGATCAAGGTCTTTCAATTAATTCAAGGTCCTTTGGTGGTCGTTGCCATGGGCATTGTGATGAACTTGTTGTTTGCTAGTAATGAAACATTGAGTTTGGGCACCGATCACGTTGTCAAGTTACCCGTTGCCGCTGATTTAAATGCCTTTATTGGTCAGTTCTCGCTTCCTGATTTCACTCAAATCACCAACCCACAAGTCTGGACAGTGGGCATCACCATCGCCATTGTTGCCAGTTTGGAAACATTACTTTGCCTCGACGCTACTGACAAACTTGACCCATTCAAGCGAGTCGCTCCTGCCAATCGAGAATTGAAGGCACAAGGAGTAGGAAACATTGTGTCTGGTTTGATTGGTGGTTTACCGGTTACTCAGGTTATCGTTCGTTCTTCAACCAACATCCAATCTGGCGGTCGTACCAAAGTATCCGCAATCGCCCACGGTATCTTGATGTTGTTCTGTGCTTTTGCCATTCCCAACGTGTTGAATTTGATTCCACTATCCAGTTTGGCAGCCATTCTGTTCTTGGTTGGTTATAAACTCGCCCGCCCATCATTATTCAAAACCATGTATGAAGCTGGTAATCGAAACTTCGTTCCTTTTATGACCACAATTGTCGGAATTGTGATGATTGACTTGTTGGCAGGCATTGGGATTGGTTTGTTGGTTGCGGTACTCTTCATTTTGTACAACAACTATAAAAAACCATTCTTATTCGACGCCAGTGAGCACTTTGAAGATGGAAAAGTACATTTGCAGTTGGCAGAAGACGTTACCTTCATCAACAAAGCCAGTATCCAGCGTACCCTCACCGAACTTCCTGATGGGGCTAAAGTTGTCATTGATGCTTCCAAAACAATCAATATGGATTTGGATGTTTGTGAAATCATTCAAGAGTTCATCGAAGGTGCGCCTCACCGCAACATTGAAGCCGAAGTTATCGACCTGAATTCTCCGGGTGTGCAAAATCAATTCAACAAGTTGCATGCAGCACTCAAAAGTTCCAACATTGGAGAAGAAGCCAGTTAAGTCATTCGTTCGGCGATCCTGCTTTTATAATTGTATTCAAAGGGTTTCATGCTATATTCTATTAGTATGAAACCCACTTTCTTTTTTTCATGGTTGCTATATATCGGTTGTGATACCTCCAGTAAGAACGGTGGAGATGAAAACACTGTCAACAACGGCGATATAGTAGATGACACAGGTAATTCCACAAATCCTGATACACAACAAGACCGCGACTTGGATGGAGATGGTTATCTAGCCTCCGAAGAATGCGACGATGGTAACACCCTTATCAATCCCAGTATGCCTGAGGTCTGTGATGGGATTGACAACAACTGTGACGGACAGGTAGATGAAGGGGTCACCAATCGATACTATGCAGATCAAGACTTGGATGGTTTTGGAAACAACGAGGTAGTCCTAGAGGGATGTACCGCTCCTAGTGGTTATGTCACAATTGGTAATGATTGTGATGACTCTAATGAGGCTATCTTCCCCAGTGCTTCAGAAGAATGTAATGATATTGATGATGACTGCGATGGTGAAATCGATGAAAATCTCTCCTTTGGACTCTATTTAGATCTTGATGGGGATGGACATGGCGACCCAAATCAACCCTCAACGGATTGCCAAAATACTGAAGGGTACGTTTTTTACGATGATGACTGTGATGACACCAATCCCAACGTTTACACAGGGGCCGTGGAAGATCCCACCGATGGTCTGGACAACAATTGCAATGGCGATATTGATGAAGGTTTTGCCATTGAGACCATTGCTACGGGGCTCAGTTACACCGATGGACAACCCATTACCATTGATGTCGACTCTTATGGGTTCGTTCACATCGCTTATGAAAACAATGGCGACATTGAATATGTGAACAACGCCTCAGGCGGCTGGAGCAGTGCGCAGGTTGCCCCGACCGATGCCAGTGCCAGTTCTGGAATGCACCTCAAAGGACAAGTCGATGGTCTCGATCGTTTTCATATCTCATACATCTCCAGTCAAGGCAGCGGTCACGATGTAAACTACATGTATGTCAACACCATCAATGGAAACTGGTCCAGCGAAAACACCGTCAACACCGTTACTTCTGGAACTCTTGACCCCGAATTTCGATTGGATATGGACGTCGACAACAACAACCTGCCAAGTATTGCCTGGTTTGATCAGACTGACGAAACACCATGGATTCTCGATGCCAGCAGTGTAAACCCCTTGTCGGGTACCGAAACCCAAATGGACGACAACTGTAGTTTTGGGTTCTGCGCTGGATATACGGGGTCTTACATCAGTTTAGCCATTGACAACAGCAATACCAATCACACCGTTTTCTACAACAATGTGGTTGGACAAGAAAACCAATACAACCAAGTCACCAACCAAGGTTCCTCACCCACTTGCGGTACCTTCACACAACCAAACATCACCAGTATCTATATTGAAGAAAGTGGTGATGGAATCAACAATGATATCGCCATTCGACCCTATGCCAACAAACCTGGCGTGGCTTATCAAGATGGCTCTACCTCTCAACTGATGTACGCTACCACTGGTGGCAATGGGTGTGGTGTAAACGGATGGACGCCAGAAATTGTCGATGGTAGTAATGCTGGAGACTACATCTCTTTGGAATACACCAGTACTGACAATCCTTATATCGCCTACTACGCAGCACAAACTGCGGACTTAAAACTAGCATTCTTTGATGGTGCATCATGGATTTATGAGAGTGTAGATACCTATGGCAACATTGGAAAGTTTGTCGATATGACCATCGATTCCAATGACATGGTACACATCGTCTATTATGATGCGACCACTGGTTCTGTCAAATACGCTTTCGGACAACTCTAGATCACCCTTTCATTTTTGGAGAGTAATGTGA
>CAKZLX010000491.1 GCA_937127265.1 uncultured Pseudomonadota bacterium | reverse complement strand
TCGACGATGATCATGTCAATGGCACCTGAGCGAACCAAGGTATCCGTAATTTCCAGTGCCTGTTCACCAGAGTCTGGTTGAGAGATCAGCAGTTCGTCAACTTTTACACCCAAGTTGCGAGCGTAGACGGTGTCAAGAGCGTGTTCAGCATCGATGAAAGCAGCAACACCACCGGCCTTTTGACATTCAGCGATTGCGTGAAGGGTCATTGTGGTTTTACCAGAAGATTCAGGGCCATAGATTTCGATGACACGTCCACGAGGGAAACCACCAATTCCGAGGGCACGATCCAAGGTTAAAGAACCAGTTGGGATAACGGGGATGGCTTGGACAGAATCTTCATTCATACGAAGGATAGAACCTTTACCGTATTGACGTTCGATTGCTGCGATAGCGGTGTCGATTGCTTTTGCACGAGAGGCGGGGTCAACAGTTGTAACTGCGGGGCGACTTGATTTTTTAGCCATGGTTGGAAAACTCCATAAAGTTGTTTGTATGTAGAATGGTTATTGTTCTTCTGAACACTTTCATTATAATACAAAACTACAGTTGGTACAAAAGCTAAACGGACACTTTTTGGTCTTTACTGTAAATAACAACATTTGTTTTTGACCAATTCAATGATCTATGGTCATATTTTTGCGTCAGAATCGACATGATGAACTATTTCTGACTAAAATAAAAAAATCTGTTCAGTACGGATTTGATTATCCATTGCTTAGGACAACAGTTGCAACAGTTTGGTGTGGATTCCACCAAACCCACCATTGGACAATACAGCCACAATATCTTCTGGTTGGGTGTTGTTGGCAATACTTTGGGCGATGACTGAAGCGGACGCACTGGCATTCCATTCCAGACCGGCGTGTGGTGCCTCTCCCCAACAAAAGGCCTCTTTACCTCGTGCTCGCAAATCTGAAATCAACTGTTGCACATCCAATCGCTCGTCCTTGGGGATTCCTTCTTGGTTAAAGGCCGGGGCGATCACCACCAGATCTGCGTGATCAAACGATTCGGCAAACTGGCTTTGAAAAGTGTTCCGTCTTGAAGTGGCCGAGCGTGGTTCAAAAATGGCCCACAGTCGTCGATCGCCAAAACGCATTTTTAAGCCTTCAAGTGTCAGGTTAATTGCTGTGGGGTGATGTGCAAAATCGTCAATGACCATCACAGAATTGGGTTGTCCTAGTACTTGCTGACGTCGTTTGATCCCTTTGAAGGTCAAGAACCCTTGTTGTAAGGCTTCGATAGAAATCCCATAGAAGTGCATCACTGCCACTAAAGCCACTTGATTATAGAGGTTGTGCTCACCAACCATGATCGATTCAAAAGTTCCGATCACCTTTCCTTTGTGTAAAACTGAAAATGTCATGCTTCCACGATCTGTATGCAACTCATCAATTCGTCCATCCCACTCTTGTCCTTTTCCATAGCGACGTACTTCACAAAGAGGATTGACCACACAGTCCAAAACATCTTGATGGTCTCCACGAACCACCAAACAGCCATCGGCGGGCATCTTGGCCACCAATTTTTTGAAAGCCTCCTGACAGTGTTCAAGGTCTCGATAAATATCGGCATGATCGAATTCAACGCTGGTAATGATGGCGGCATGAGGTCGATAATGTACAAACTTTGGGCTTTGTCGGTCAAAGAAAGAGGTGTTGTATTCATCGCCTTCAATGATGAAATACCCTTTGCCTTCACTTGGGATGTGGGCGGCCCGTGCTGTGGTGTCAAAGTTGAGAGCGGCTCCCCCAATTAAAAATCCTGGCTGTTGCTGAGCAGCTTCTAATAACCAAGCGCCAATTGAAGTGGTACTGGTTTTACCATGGGTCCCAGCCACCACAATATTGTGGGTTTGATTGAGAAACTCAGCCCCTAATAAAGCGGGGAAACTCATGTAGGGAATGTCAGATTCTTCGACTAAATAGACGGCTTCTTCATAGACAGGACGAACCACATTACCCACAATCACCAAATCTGGTCGTTCTTTGGTGAGGTTTTCTTTGTTGTATCCAACCATCGGTTCAATGCCAATGTTGGCGAGGACATCACTCATCGGTGGATAGACGATATTTCCATCCGATCCGGTAACCCGGTACCCTTTGGCAACCAACAGTCCGGCTAAGGCAGCCATCGCGGTACCTCCGACGCCCATGATGTGAATGTGTTTGGTGTTGGGAGGGAATTCGCGAACTTCTGGCATGAGGGGCTCCTAAGAAGATGGATTGTTCAAAATTGACTGGATGTGTGTGCGTAATTGGGGTGGACACAGAGGGTTGGACAAGAGACTGTGCACATCTGACAGTGTATCGATATCCTGTTGACGTGACAATACATGATACTGTATTCCCAAATCCTTGCACTTGGCAATCGTTTTTTTCCAGACTTCATCGGTTGACCAGGGAATACCATCCAGGATATCCATCGGTATATCCTCACCACCAATTAGCCAGTAACCACCATCTTCTGCAGGACCAAGTACGATATCAGTTCGTTGTAGTGCAAGCCGCAACTCTTTAATATTCAACAAGGGCATATCCATACCCAACACCAGTGTTCGTCTGGCTTGACGTGAGGCCCAAAAGATCTTTTCGGTGAGTGAACCCTCGACTTGTTCTTCAACCAGTACGCCTTTCTGACGACATGTCCTTGCAAAATCACCTTCGGTGTCACCTTTCAGTTGTAAGATGACCGGACACTTGATGTCTTCTAGCACTTCGAGCATGTGCATGAGGAGTTGAACTTGAATCTGGGCGGCTTTGTGATCACCGATATCTTTGGCTAGACGTGTTTTTACCATTCCTGGTATGGGCTCTTTTCCCAAAATTACAATGGCTTCTTTGAATTGAACAGGCATACTATTTTGTTGAAGGCATCGTTTTGAGTGAATCCCAGTTTTGAAGCAGTTCACTCATCAAATCCCATCGCCACCACAACAAACTCAACAAGGCAATTGTTAACAGTCCCAACGAGATACGTTTGATGGTTCCATAAGGATTGGCTGTATGTTCAAACACTAACAACATATCTTTGTTGGCAGATCGGTTCGGTTTGGGAACCAGTGCGCCCAAAGTAAAGACTTCCGATGCCCAGTCTGGAACGCGGAGGGGATGGTTGATACCCCAACCACTGGCTTCTAAAATGGGTCCCAAATCACGTTTGTGCAATTTCCATCCGGCAACCAAGGATGAAAACAGTGCCAAAATGGTTAGGGGGGTCAAAATGACCAACAAGATCGAGGTGATTTTTACGGAGGTTAATGTTTTGACCAAATAAGCAAACGAAGAAGATAAGGCAGCGAGTGTCACACCGCCATTCATCCAGTTGGTTTTCTCGCTGTTGCTGTTGATACCACTTTCCAATTCTTGTTCTTTGTCTTTGGAGAATTTTTCCAGTCGTTGTTTGGCGAGGGTTTGCAATTTTTCTAATGGTTTCAACAAGGCTTCTTTGATGTTGATGGGGTTGTCTACCATGTCGATGACTTCGGCAGTGTGCTGTGTGTTGGAATTGTC
>CAKZLX010000490.1 GCA_937127265.1 uncultured Pseudomonadota bacterium | reverse complement strand
AAGAAGCCCAACGTCGGCAGCAAGAACACCGAGAACAACAAAAAATGGAACGCCAAATGGAAGAACGGCGTTTCCGATCGGTATTCGACCAGTTGGTTGATGCCCGTCGTCAAACTGGTCAGAGCACCGACATCTCCTACGACTCCGTCAAAAACACCCTCAAAAAACAATCACGTATGATCAAGTCCAAGTTCAAATGTGATGACGTGCAATTTCGAGTGGAAATCCAAGATGGTAAACCCAAAATGAAAGCGGTTCCTGTCAAGCGCTCATGACCGGCTTATTTGAACGTTGGTGGATCATCACCACTATTGCGGGTGCCATACTCGGATGGGGATTGTGGCTGGGTTTGGTTCAGGAATTTGCTGATAATCCCCCTACTGGGTGGGAACGTGAGCAAAGTCCAGTTCCTTATCGTGAATCGGCATTGCAAGGGAGCGAACAACCAACCGTTGGAGAATGGGGTTTGGACTTCTACCGTGCCATTTACCCGACATTTCCCACTCAAGGTAGCAAATCGCTATCATTCAAGGCACGTATACCGAAAGAAGGAATGCTGGAGGCTTGGATATCCTCTCCACCTATCCGAAAACGCATGGGCGATCGCTGGATGGATATCTGCACCATGCGTGGTCCGGTGGGACAAAAGACAGATCCACGATGCATCGGAAAATCAGACATCGGAGTGGCGGTCATTCTCAGTCGTCTATCTGGGCAAGCTTTCTTTTCTGTGATTCAAGAGGATGCTTCTGGTCGACAAGTCATCTCCTGCAACAACCGTCTGGAAACTACTCCCACACTTGAAGAAGCCATCAGTGTACACCTTGAGCCAACACGAAGTACGCTCTCGGTTCAGATCAATCAACAAACCATTCAATGTGATACTGACGTGGGAGATCGCATTCCAATGTTGCGGTCAGGATTACGAAAGACCTTGATTTCCGATTTGTCATATGGTGGAATTACGGCCACCTCACTACCACAATGGCGACTGTGGGCGTGTATGCTTTCAGGAATATTGACTGTCACTGGGATTGGTTTACTAGAACGTAAACATGGTTCTCGCGGACGCAGTGTTGTTCTGACTACCTTGCCCTTATTGCTCGGTTTGTGGGTACAACAGTGGGACAGTAAAGTCTTGATTGAAGATTTAAGGGCTGCTTGGCTATCTCCCTACTGGTTAGCCACTATCTTGATCCTCACCCCAACCTTATGGTTAAAAGGTCTAACCGCAACTTGGAGAGAAACACATCGTTCTACGGCCGCTCACCGAACCATCCTCGTAGCCTGTTGTATCATGACGATTGGAGTCCTACTCGGTCACGACAATGGCTGGATTGGTGCATTGGCTTGTCTAGGGGTTCAGGGCATTGCACTGGTTATTTGTCGTTGGTGGAAGCTCCCATACAGTGCCCATATTCCAGTACTTTTGGGAACCTTAGGAGGACTAGGCTTGGTTGCCGTTGACTCTTTTCATTGGGCAGGCAGTTTATGGGGAACGGTTGGTGGTATCTCGTTCGGACTCTTACTTTTAGCCAATCGCTTTGTGGTGCCACGATTCAATCTTTGGTCTTTGTTGTTGATGGGGCTGATGCTCGTATCTAGTGAGATTGCCTTGCGTGCCACCAAAGCCGGCTTACAATGGTCAAACAAAGGTGCCAACACAGAACACAATGAGATTTTTGGGTGGGTCCGACAAGCCAATGAATCTTTCGAACTATTCGAGAAAGGACAACACACCCAGTATCCTGACAAAGGTTTCCCAGTCGCCATCACTGCGGGTAACCACAAAAAACGTATCGTATCGTTTGGTGGCTCAACCACCGGTGGCGCTTTTCAAAATGACAATTTGGATGAATTTTACCCTGCTCTAATGGAACGAAAATTACGCAATCCGCAACAACCTTTTGAAGTTCTCAACCAAGGTGTCGGAGGATGGACCACTTGGCACATTGAAGCCTACGCCCAACAAAAAGCCAGTCAATTGAAGCCAGACATCATCACCTTATATGTTGGTCACAACGATATCCTGACCTCAGTACCACTGCCCTATAAAGAACTCTATCCCTTGTGGCAACGGCAATCCTCTAGCCAATGGAGCCAAACATTGAGTTCCATTCGATTATATCAAGCTACCAAATACCTGTTGGTGTCCTTGAAAGGGGCCGAACAAAAAGTCGCCGTTCCCATTGAAGATGCCAAAGAAAACATTGAATCCATCATTGCCACCTTTCCCAACACCCCCATCATTCTAGGTTCTGAAGGGCTTTCTCCTGACCCCGGAATTTTGTTTGGCTATAACCAGATGATGCGAGAACTGGCAGCAAAATATGACACGGTATACTATATTGAAACTGCCGAAGCACTATCCAAACAACCGCCTCATGAGGTATTTTTGGATGATTGCCACCTCACCACCTACGGTCATCAAATCGTCGCCAACCTATTTGCCGAAACCATTCTAGAGGTCTCAAAACAACCATGAAAACATTTTGGACAGAAAACAAGTGGTATATTCTAGCGGTCCTCGGTTCACTGATTCTCGCTATTTTCTACGTCTGGTTTTCCACTGGACCAGAAAACCTATTGCCAGAAGTCTATTCGGTGATGTAAGTCTTTACGCCAAAGCAATTATCAGCAAAAAATACATTATCGACGTCGGATGTATCCCAACATACCAACCAAGAGCAATCCCCACCACGAGGTACTGGTTGCTGTGCTACAAGCCATCGCCTTGGTTTCGTCTGAACTACGATCGTACTCTCCAGCGCCAAACGGGGCTTCCCAACCAGTATCCCCATCGATTTCAGAACCTGGTTCACTGCTTGGTTCACTACTCGGTTCCACAGATGGCTCCGTGGATGGTTCAGAAGCAGGTTCACTACTTGGCTCAGCAGACGGTTCGGTGGAACCACCACTGTTGGTATCGGTGGTAAAGGTCGCCCCTTTGCTTTGAAACCAAGACAAATAGTTATTCACAGGAACAACCCCTGCCTGCGCAGACTCACAAGCACCATAGGTAAAAGAATTAATCCCGACCAACTTCCAATTGCCACCATCGTTATACAATGCCCCACCACCGGAGTCACCACTGCAAACATTTTGCATTTCTTGAAAGTCTTCGAGAATAACCACTTCTTGATACACCTCGGCAATCGTCATGTCGGCTGTGCGTTTATAGCCAGAATCATTGCCGTTTGATGAGGTAATCCCATAGCCGACCATCTGTAACTCACGTCCAATCCAATTTGAACCGACAGTTTGGGTGTTAACTGGCATTGGGGCTACCGAGTTTATCGCCGTGGACAATTTTAACAAAGCCACATCGTTAACCAAGGTTTGATCGTCATACTGTTCATGGGCATAAGTAGTTTGAATCAAAGACCAGTCAGTAGCGTCATCCCACGAATAACCAACAATAAAATAAAATTCCCCCGATAGGTTGGCTCCTTCAACGCAGTGGGCGGCAGTCGCTACCCAACGCGATGAAATCAAGGTCCCCGAACACTCCCAACAGTTGTTTTGTGAGGTGTCCGAACACATGTAGAAATATCCCACAGCAGGATAGTCAGTGGTCGAATATCCATTGACAATCGGTGGTGCTTCTTGGGCAAATACAGTCATTGCCGATAACCATAACCAGTTCATTATCGTCTTCTCCATCCTAGTAAACCAAGAGATAACAACATTGGTAGCGACATGCCGAGAGCAAATCTATCCCCCACTTGTGTACAACCAGCCACTTTCAACGATGGCTCACCGGCTTCATTTTCGTATTCTCCGGCACCAAATGGGGCTTCCCAACCAGTTTCAGCATCCGTTTCAGAGGATGGTTCAGAAGCAGGCTCGGTACTCGGTTCAGAAGAAGGTTGTGTTGAAGGTTCCGCGGAAGGTTCGGTACTCGGTACCGAAACAGAACTGAGATCCACCCGAGCACCAATCCAGTTGTAATACATGTCCACACGGGTAGATCCAGCAATGGCAGTGGGACCTTTACAGGTGTCACCATCGGTATCTTGTGGGTCAAACCCGTGCGAATTCACCCCAGCCAAGGTCACTGTACCATTCGACAATTGGCGAAAAGCAGCCCCACCGGAATCTCCCGAACAGATATTTTTTTGACCATACGGGTCCCAGGTATACATAAACATGCTGTCCGTGGTGTATGGCCAGATTTGATTGGAAGAATTGTTGAGTGGCACTTCTACAGTCCGCCGAATTCCTGAAGAGTTTTGGCTAAACTCAGAAGTAATTCCAAATCCAACAAAGCGAATGTCATTCCAAGATGTGTTGGGGGCTTGGGTGTTCAAGGGAATCGGATCAACATTGCGGATTGGTTGGGCCAATCGCATCAAACCGATGTCGTCACTGATGGAAGTGGTACTGTTTGGATTGTATCCCGAGTGGGCTTCCATGCTGGAAATCTGTGCAATAGCCGTGTAGTTACCGTTTTGCAACTCTGAATAGACATCCGTGGCTACCACGAAAAATATATCAAACCCCTGTTGCACAAAGGCTTCGGCCGCATCCCCTTCAATACAGTGTGCGGCAGTTAAAATGTATTGGGGATGAATCAAGGTCGCCGAGCAAAATCCAAACCCACCTTGTTGATCGCTATAGGCGAATAACTGACCGACTGCTTCATAGTCGTATGTTGTGGTACCACCGACAATCGGTGGGGCTTCTTGAGCAAACACGAGACTGGTTAAAATCGAAAACAACATTGCACTCTCCCTCGCAATTGGTCTATGTATACTATAGCCTAGCCTGTCTCAATTTTCGATAGAGGCAATGGTAATCCTGCAAAAATACAGTCAAATACAGGATTCTCTTGTATTGATCACCGTAGGATGTATAACCTCTTTTCGTGAGCATTATCATGGCATTTGTTTCTCGATGGCTTGTGATTACAAGTTGGATCAAATTGGCACTGGGATTTTCAGCGCTGGCTATATTCTCCACCTTCTACATGCCCATCTTCCTATTGTTTATCCCCTCTCGTAAAATACGGATTCAATTGGGAAACGTGTATGGAAAAATCATCTCTCCAATCGTGTTGTTCATTTTGGGTACCCGAATTAAGATTCTTGGAAAAGAACACCTCAAAACACCTTATCCCGCCATCTATTTGAGCAATCACTCTTCCCAATTGGATCCCTTGGTTGCAATTTTGGTGGCACCCTTGGGTGGATGTGGGGTTGCCAAAAAAGAAATTCTCTCCGTTCCATTCTTTGGTTGGGCTTACCGTTTATCCGGACACTTAACTATCGATCGAAGCAACCGTGACAGTGCAATCCAATCGATGAAAGAGATGGCAGAGATCATGAAAAAAGAAAACCTTGGCCTCTGGATTTGGCCGGAAGGTACCCGATCAGTGGATGGCACCCTACTTCCTTTTAAAAAGGGGTTCGCGCACATTGCCCTCCAAACCAAACTACCGATTGTACCCATTGTGGTGAAAGGGGCTCATGAACTGTGGCAAAACAAAACCTTCATCGTTCGTCGTGGAACCTTTACCGCCGAGGCTTTACCCGCCGTCTCCACCGAAGATTGGACCGAAGAAAAACTTGAAGAACACATCCAGAGTATCGAAATGGAGAACCAAAAAGCATTGGGTGAGATTTAATGCTGGTGTCCGTCACCGTGGTCATGATCGTGATCGTCACCATGTCCATGTCCGTGCCCATCTCCAAAAGTCGCTTTGAGTCCGGCAATGAGTTGTGCCTTTTCTTCGGGGCTTAAATTGGCTTCGGGATGAAAGTTCAAATATCCCCCTTCTGGCATTTCGCCTTCTTCATACTCTTCGGCGGCCTCATGGGCTTCATCCAGAACTCCAGCAGAGATGTTGAAGTGTTCGCGCCCTTCGTTGACATGATGATTGATCACAAAGGAGACCGGTGCCACATAAGAATACCACGGCCAGTTGGTTTGATGAGAGTGACAATCGGCACAAACGCGATTGAACAAGGCTTCTGTTTTGGGACTGTCCCAATTCACCTTTTGGGTAATCGGCGGATTCGAATGTCCAAAGCTAGACACAATAGATAAAAGCCCCCACACACCAACACCAATCATCAACCACTTTTTCTGTATTGCCATCACACACTCCATTATTCAAAGATGTATCCTTCATAACATACCGTACGGTGGAATAAAACCGAAACACCTTGCCTTTATCAACCATAATCAGTAAATTAGAAGCACAATATTGATGTGGAGTCAACATGATCGTCTATCTCACGATGGCACTTGCTTCTTTTGCCCAAGCCGAAGAATGTACAACACCGATTACCTCTCAAACACTCGATACCCAACTGGACAGTGTTGCCATGGGCTTTGTGGAGTTTGAAGTCGAAAAGATTCAAAAGGGACTGGGCTTTATTCAACAAAACATCCCTTGTCTAAGTGAAAGCATTGAATCAGAAGTCGCCCACGATTATCACATGCTGAACGGTTTGTACTTGTACTTAATGCAAGAAACCGAACCTGCAGAAAATGCCTTGCGACTGGCGAAACGACTGGCTCCAGACAAGGGTATACCAACGCACCTGTTTGACCCCAATCACGCCTTGCATGAACTCTATGCGGATCTTGAATACATTGAACTAGACTCTGATATTCCAACCTCTCACACGGGGGGGTACGTTTTCAATGGTCAGACCATCAATCGACCGGTTGGCACCCAAAGCATCGTCCAAATCAAAGAAGGATCGACCATCATTTTGAGTGCCATTGTCGATGCCGATGCACCACTTCCTCTGCCAAACACCCAAGTGCCTTCGGTAGTACAGAGAGACTCACAAGAACCTGTTTCTGAGGCGAAAACAGAAACCATGGTCACACCAACAACCAACTCTCAAACCATCGATACAACTGCCTCTTCAGATTTCCCTTGGGTGTGGACCGGTGGTGCAGCATTGTCCACTGTTGGCTATGCGGTCACTTACAACCAATTTTGTGGTGGCTTTGACTCTCTGAATTGCCAAAGTCCACAAGCCGACAATCATACCTTACAATATGTGAATTACGCCTTTCTGGGACTGGGTGCTGTCTCTGCTTATAAAATCGCAACCAACAAGAAAGACTGATGTGGTTCTTTGGCCTGCTAGGGCTTGTGGTGAATGTATCGGCACAAGAGAGCACGCCAAGACTGATTGAGGTCGTCACCACCCGAGAATTGACCGTTTCTGAAACCTTATACAACAAAGCGGCAGAAGAGATGAATTCGGGCAATCCCAAAGCCTGTATGCAAACGCTATCGAAAGTCCCCTCCGCAGACATGCACAGCGACTTGTTTTTATCGTTGGGGTACATCTGTGCAATTGCCGCCAGTCATTTGGATGCCGCCGATATCCTACGTAAAGAGTTGGGACTCGAATACTTACCGCCATCGTCTTTGGACATTCACCACGCATGGATGCTCCGAAGACAACAGAAGCCCCAAGAGGCATTGGATATCTTAACGCCTGAAGGTTGGACTTCGGAAAAACATAAAACACTGGGAACCACCATGCAGGCCGTTCTCTACACCGACTTACAACGTTGGACTGAGGCTTGGCTCTTAGCCGGCTCACCTTATGTCGAACAAAATGCCCAACTCTATATCGCCCAGCAATTGCGTCTCAATGGTCATCTTTCCAAAGCCAAGTCGCTCTATGATCGGGTCTGTCCGAGTGTTGAGCAAGCCCAACAAAAAGGCTGTGCATCGGTTCTCAACATTCCTAAGCAACCGTAAGCCATCGATTGCTTATTGGCGATGCCGGCGAAAGGTCAAATTGATGCGCGGTTCGACAACCTTCTTCATCATCGGGATGCAGTGTTTGGTGACTTCTTGGGTTGGTGGATACATCACCACCAAGTCACCATGTTCCAACAATAAACTGAGGCGCTCGGTATTGGTTTGGTCTTTTGGTTTGAATTGCATTTTTCGACTGGCACCAAAGTTCACGGAAACGATTGGACTTTTGGGACACATTTGCTTCTCATCATCACTGTGCCACCCCATTTTATCCAGCCCATTTCGATAAAGATTGGCCAGAACCGAGTTGAGTTGAACCTCAAGGTGTTCTTCGAGCAACCGTCGAATCTCGGTCAAGGTGTTTGTCCACTGCTCGGCTTTGAGCGGAATCCCAGAATAGGCAAAGTCCGTTCCTTGATCTCCATACCAAGCATTCAATCGCGGAATTAAATGTTCTCGACCAAAGAGGTGAATACGATCTTGTTGCCACTTCAAGTGTGCCGTCAAATCAGAAAACCAAGTGTCTACTTGATCGATAGAAACCACAGATTGTAAGAATTGAGGTCGATGGTCAATCTGACAACCACAAAAGTGATGGGGTACAGGAGGTGTGGTAAACAAAGGATGTTGCATACCTATTCCCTATGCGAATTCCACCATGAGGCAAATCCTGACGGGGCCACGCAGTGAATCTCTTCACCAGAATAGGGATGGGCAAAGGTCAGTTCGCTGGCATGTAGCATCAGGCGATTGGAGCGGCTACACACATCTGATGGTGCATAGAATCGATCGCCTACAATCGGACAGCCAAGATGCTCTAAATGCACTCGTAACTGGTGACTTCTACCAGTATGTGGACGCAAGCCAAGCCAAGAATACTGTTGGTGTGAGCGGATGGTCGTATATTCAGTTCGACTAGGCTTACCTGCTGGATTGACCACGTGTCGCAATTTCAAAGTTGGATGTGGCTTTAGAGGCTGATCAATCGTTCCCGTAGGTCGAGAAGGTACACCAGCAACGATTGCCTCATATCGCTTCTTGACCGTACGGACTCGAAACTGTTCTTTGAGAGCCCTTTCTGCTTTGCGACGTAATGCCACCACCATTACGCCAGAAGTATCCATGTCTAGACGGTGTACCATCTGTGCCAATGGATACTCTCCTAAAATACGGGTGTACAAGGAATCTTGTAGATGCTCTCCACGTCCAGGCACCGACAATAAACCGCTGGGTTTCACCACACAAAGGACATCCTTGTCTACATGCAAGATTTCCAGTGGACTACTGGGAGGGTTGTACTCAAACACAAGCGTTCAACAGGTTATTGGGCAAACCAAGCCGACTCCAACACCACCAAGTTCCCTAGTGAGTAGGAGCCAATGAAATTTTGTGGCATACCGATTTGATACCCTGAACGCGGTGCACCAATCAAGAGATCATCATCCCCGTCATAATCAATGTCAGCACTGACACCACTGTATCCAAACAAGTCCAAGTTGCCTTGAAAAGAACCGATACTGGCATCTGACATCGCGGCATCAAAGGTACCACCAGCATTGATACTGGTTGCCTTGAACATGTAGGTATACACATCAGGTTGGTTGGTGGTAAAATCTTCGTTAACGGCTGCAACCACCAAATCGGTCAACCCGTCGCCATCGTTGTCTCCTAACTGGTCAATGACTTGCAAGGTTCCCGCCAGTTCCGACCCGTGAATTTCAATGTAGGCACTAGAAGATGCCCCTCCACCTTGTGCCAGTTCATTGCCATTAAAAACATAGACGATACCACCGTGCTCGTTTTCGGTACCATCAGATGTCGTTGAATCGGCATAACCAGCAGAGACCACCAGTTCACCCAAACCGTCACCATTAATATCGGTGGCTGAGGCGTTGTGGCGACCAAACTCGGTACCAATACTACCAGTCACAGGGGTTAAATCGGCATGCGCAATACTTCCCCCATTGGCAATGTCAGCTCCAGAAATCATCGCTACTTTACCGGTTCCAGTTACACCCCAAGCAACCGCCAAGTCCATCAGACCATCGCCATCAAAGTCGACATTTCCAACCGTTTCCCCACCAATCGCCGTTCCGTTGGACGAATCAATCGTAAACAAGGCTGAACTGTAACTTTGTGGACCACCGGCCAAGACATCGGCACCATCATAGACCGCCACCCAAGCAGCATCTCCACCCAAAATAAAGGATCCACCCAAAGCAACTTCTGGAATGCCGTCACCAGTAGAATCACCTGCGTTGGCGACATCCACACCAAATCCTACGGCTTGGACATTGGCGTGGGCACTCCCCAACAAGAGAGTCGCATTGGGTGTAAAGTCTTCCCCCATAAAGAGGTAGGCCTTTTGACTGAGGGGTGATGCCACCATGATGTCATTGAGACCACCACCATTCACATCACCCATCGAAGCCATATCCCACCCCACAAGTGCCCCACCGTTGGTCGGTCCTTGAACGTGAGCATAGGCAACATCTCCCGGTGCACCATCATTGGTCAAATCCATGATGAAAGCCGCACCGTCATAATTTTCACGGGTGGTGGCACCAGAATCAGGATCCACGATCACATCGTAATACGAAAATGGCGCGCCAATCATAATCTCGGCAATACCATCTCCCGTAATATCACCAACCACGGCAGAACTCATTCCCAAACCACCAGCCACACCCGCAGTGGCACCAAACATGGCTTGGGCATCGGCAATCAACATCGCGTCGACCACCCCGTCACAATTGCGATCGGCATCGTCCCATCGTTCAATGAACATTGGCGAGGTCAAGGCTTCAGTGTCATCACAATCGGTTCCACCTTCATATTCCAAGAACCCGT
>CAKZLX010000489.1 GCA_937127265.1 uncultured Pseudomonadota bacterium | reverse complement strand
AATGAACTGGCTGATGGAGCATTTTCAGATACAGCCTCCTATTATGTGACCCAACAGGAAATTTTGCGGTTTATGAAAGTCGCGTCCACTCCAGAATGGCTTCTGTCTGGGAACGACAAGGCCCACAAAGAGGGAGCTCTTAAACTCGGCTGGCAAGAAGGCAATATTCCAAGAAATACATCTGGATGTGTCGGCTGCGCACGATGCAATCTCGGATGTCCAAGCGGTGGCAAGCAGAGCACCGATAAAGAGATGCTTCCCAGAGCCGCCACGGCAGGTGCCGAAATCATGCTGGGCTGTATGGCTACTGAAATCAAAGAGCACAACGGGGGTGTGACTGTTAAAGGACAGCTCCTCGACTTGCGCACACCCATCGGTGTCTTTTCCATCAAAGCCGGTCACCTCATCATGAGTACCGGTGCCATCGCCACCCCCAGTATCTTGCTAGACGCTGGATTTGGTGAGAGAAACTCCCATATCGGAACCGGTTTGCACCTACAACCTGTTGCCAACATCTTTGGGTATATGCCCCAGCCCATCGAATCTCGTGGCGCAACCCAAGGGCACTATGTTGATGCCTTTGTGGAAAACAACATTTTATTGGAATCCAACCCGATTTTAGCTGGTGCATTTTTTCAAACCTTCCCGATTTTTGGTCAGGAAGCCCAACAACTGATGCAACAAGCCAATCGGTTTATCAGCACCGGTTCATTGGTGCGAGACACCTCCGAAGGCACAATCTCTAAAACAAATAGTGGAGCAGCACAAATCCACTATGACCTCAACGATCTAGATCGACAACGTCTCATTCAAGGCTTACGATACGGAGCGGAAATCTGGCTTGATGGAGCAGGTGCCGAACGGATTGTGCCCGCCTTATTTGGTACGCGATGGTGTAATACACTCCAAGAAGCCCATGACTTGTTGGCATTGGATTTGGATGTTGGACGACTCAGTTTGTACTCCTCACACCCCCAAGCCTCTTGTCGAATTGGAAGGGCTTGTGATGATCAAGGCAAACTGGGTGGTGCCAAACGTATTTATGTGATGGACAGTTCGGTATTGCCATCAAATGTCGGACGCAACCCTCAAATCTCTATCATGACCGTTGCTCGCCTTCTGGCCGAATCTTTCCTGTCCGCTCGAAATGTTAACATCCCAGCACTGCTCAAAGAATAATCGCTATTCAATAAAACAACGTTCGAGTGCCTTGCGCATATCCACAGGAATTTTGCCGTCTTTGCCAGTACAAAACTTTTCTTTGCCCACCTCAACACAGGGTGACAGCAGTCCATATTGTAAACCCGATTTATTCAAGAGTGGTATCCGACAACCTGCAACACCCTGCCCCTCTAAGTACATCGAAAAACTAAGCAAGCGCATGTCAAAAGCACCACCAACATGGTTGCGGTATTTCAACAAGGCATTGGCCACTGGTTGTAACTGTTCAAAGGAATCTACAGGTCTATCGTAAACCACAGCAATCTCTCCGTTGCCTCGATTGAGTTCCATTGGCACCCACCGAACACGGACAATCACCGGTGCATGAAGTGGTTTGGGGTCACGTTTTAAACCATTGGTCAAGATTTTCACCGAGGAGTCATCGCCAAAGTATCCTTGCATCAAGGGACTCAAATTGTCGTAATCCATCATCAACGACATCGGAACATCCGCCAACGGAATTTCTTCGAGGGGTTCCACGGTCTCTTGGGTTTGCTGCGTTTCTGCCTGCTCTGCCCAAGCCTGCTCCAAACGTTCTTGTTCAATCTCCTCAGCCGATTGGGTACACCCCAAAAAGAAAACACCACCCCAGAAGAGGTGATGTATTTTCCATACTGTCTTGAACACAGACAACAGCCTTAGGTCAAACCACGACGACGACGAACATCTGCAATCGCTTCACGGTAACGGATTTGGTATTCCATCGAATTCTCGTCCAAGTTACTGAGTCGTGCTTTGGCTTCCTCGCGAAGTTCCGCCTCATTGACGTTGTTACTACGCAATACATCAAAGATTTTACTGCGAATCACATTGTCTTCGGAATAGACTTCATCGAAGTTGGGAGAATTCATAATCATGCGATTGAACTGGGTAGCTAAATAAGGCATGACCCGATCGCCAATTGGATGACCAATTTCTTTGGCTTTTTCACGACGGATTTCTCCGCGACGATCGTACTCAATTTTGTAATCGGCAATGTAATCTCGAACGATGTTGTTCAAACGACGTTCTTGGCGAAGATAGTTGTTCATGATCGATTGCAAGTCCATTTCGGCTTCGGCTCTCATACCTGGGGTAAGATCTACATCGCCTTCGTCAACTAGTTTGGCAACAACGTCATGGGCGATCACCGGTATCTTTCCTTTGTATAGTTTCATAATATCCTCATAATGTGTAAAAACGAATTGTACTTTCTATATCAGATTTTTCGCTTTCTCACAAGAACCACCAAGGAATATCAGTCTATTTTCGCAGCCCATCACCCTTGAAAGCAACGATTGATTTGAAAGGCTTGAAAGGCATAGTGTTGGATGTGCTGTACCAAACTACCAACTGCCAAAGGATTTGTCTCCCCCCATACCTTTTGTTCTTTTCTAGAGAGTCCAGACCACCTCATCTCAATATTTTGTATGACCCCAAGCCCCTCGTCCGACAACAAGTCAACCTTGAGAAATGTTTCCAAATCCAACAACCATTGGACAGAAATGGGCATATCAAGAATCTCAACGATTCGGGCATACAACATCGAACGATCGGTCACCCCATTCCAACTGGTTGTTTTAGGCGAAAGAAGCATCAGCAAAGGATTCGAACAGGCCTCAAACAGATGCTTGGAGTAAGGCACCCCATTATTTTGTCGAATCCAACCGTCTACCACACCCAACCGAGCCCGAATAGCAAACAGCCAATTGTTGCGATTGGACAAGGTTTCTAGGGCAGGTACACGACCACCATTCCCTGTGATACGCCACTGTCCGTGAGAACGATCGGCAACCATTTTAACCAACATCCAAGCCAATCTTTCGGTATTGGTTTGAGAATAGTGATCAAACAAAGCATTGCAGATCGGGTCCCACTGCAATTCGGTATCGGTCCATTTTTGTGGAATCCGACCATCAGCCATCTCCCGTCGCATGTGTTCATCAAACCCTTTGAGAATCTTGGCAATTTCAAAAGATTCGTCCGAAAAACCTTGTGGAAAGAGTTCTGTTAACCATGCATCTAGTGTCATCGTTGCTCCAAAGACCCCATAATGTGCTGTTCAGCGACTATGGGTTTGCTGATTGTACGGGTCCAATCAAAGGTATGGGTGGCAATCCAAGGTGTGCTGGCGGTGATGCTTCCTGTAGCACGTCCATCAAACAAGGGGGTCACACCTCGTTTACCGTACCAAGAACCTTCATAGGTCCAAGCACCATCAGAGGGTTGACTCCAAGTAGCCGAAACAATCTGCTTGGAGTGGGGTTCTGGATTGAGATAATAAGGCCAAGGCAACAACCGACTGTTCCATTGCTGTCCAGAACGAACCGGTGGATTGGGGAACAAAGTACCAAACATAAAATCTAACCATTGCACGTCTTCAAGGACAGAGATCGTATCCCACCCTTCGACCAATAACAGTTCACCCCATGGGAAACAACGAACAACCAACTGCTGGGATTCAAGAGGATGATTCGACCAACTATCGGTCTGCGACTCTCGAAACTGCACATCGACAAAATCCAACTGCAGTGACAAGGAGTCGTCGCGATGGGTTTCAACCACTGTCAACCGCAGGTCAAGCGCCCAAAATGTGGTATCGTCTGGGATATCTGCACGTTCAAAATCAAGCGTGTAGGAAAAGTCCAGGTCAAACATCATCGGTTCATTTGGTGTGGTCGGCATAATTCGTTTTGCGCCACAGCCCCCAAACAACGACGTACCCAGCCACAAGAGCATTAGACCCTACTCCGTCTTGGTAGTCCCAAAAGAGGCAACAACATCCACAGACCAATGGTCAACGGTTGGTTTTGACAGCCTGCTTTACCCTCTTCAACATCATTCAAACCAGTATCTTCGTCTGCTACGGGCAAAACACACTCCGCCCCCAAACAAAATTCGATTTTTTGAGAATTGCTAGTCAAAATCGGTAGTGAACCAATCACCCAGTACTCACCGGCTTCAAACTCTTCGATCCAAATAGGCTCATCCCCAATCCGCCATTCTTTCACTGCAGGACCCACCTTCGATCCGGAGACCACAGGATGCAGAGAAAATTGTACGTCCTCATCTTCGCCTTCAAAAACAAATCGACACTCGCCACCTGGGTGTTCCAGTTCAAAATAGGTGGTGGCCAAGGGATAAAAACGGTAGTCATCTTCAATGATCGTCCCTTCCATTTCACTTTGCAGTCCAAACAAACGCGAGGCAAACGAATAGGAATCCATCTCGCCCGATCGAATGTTGGTTGCCAGATTCCACTTGGAAAAGGTCATCCAGTCTGCAGCCAGATCATCCATTTGCTCGGTGACCGCCACCACTATATCGGCATCATCCAGCCCTTCCAAGGACTCTTGCAAGGCAATCATGCGTGGTGTGTCCTCGTTGTAGTACTCATCCCAAAAGGCAAAGAAAATCGCCGTACCATAGGAAAAGGATGTGGTCACCCCCGATGGAGGCTTGTGAATTGACCGCTCGGTTTCGCCAAGGTAAGCCGAAGAAAAGTTCAAAAAATCTTGAACTTCAGGATTGTACAACCATTCAGCCCACACCGCAGACCCTTCGGAAAGCCAAGAGGGCTGATTGGCATTGTAAGCGGCTTGTACGGCGTGAAACAGTTCGTGACTGACCAAAACATCGGTCGCCTCTTCTAAGGAAGGATAACCATAACCACGAAAATCATTTTCCATGACCATGTATCCAGCACAAGTGGTTCCGCGACAACCGTCAACCCCAAACATGCCATCCGAGTTTCCACCAAAATCCACCAGATAGAAATCAAACGCAGAAGTGCCACCCAAGTCACTCAATCCAACATCTGATTCCGACAAGGGAAATCGAAAACCAACTTCCGCGTAGAACTCCAATACATCATTGGCTGTATGCGCCACCAATTCGACATAATCTGGGACACCACTTTGATCCAAGTCATCCATAATGGTGATGTTGCTTCCAGAAGCCGAATAGTGAACGCGAATCATCCCTTCATCATAGGTTCGAACATCATCGGTGCTATCAAAGGCAAACAAGCCACCTTGGGTAGGACGTTCAGCAAAGGCCTGCGCCCCCAATAGAAATGCGAGTATCATCACCAATTAATCCATGTAGGTCCAACGAAGTGTGTACACCGCGGAGCCTTCACCGGAACCTGTCCCATTGTTACAGGCTTCTTGTCCAGACTCGTAATAGGATTCCACAACCATTTTGACCACCGAACCATCCGCCAGTTGGATTAAGTTGGGAACCATAGTGGTTTGTACGCAACCGTCATAGGTCCACCAAGGTGCTAGGGCGACTTGTGGAGAACCAGGCAAGCCCGATGAATCATTGATAATTGTGCAATCATCGGTGTAGAAATCATCTTCCACATAAGTCAAACCTTCAGGAACAGAAGTCACCTCGGCATAAGAACTTTCCAACAGCGATGCCGATCCCACACAGGATGCCCCTGTAGAACCACCATTCAAACGCACGATAAAACGACGTAACGACATATCCCAGTCCATCGATTCCAAGGCGGTTTCATCATCAATTTCGACTTTTTCCAAACCCGATGCTGTAAACTTTACATAGACCCAAGGATTGCTTGAAGCCGCATTGTAGCCTCCAGCCGACGCATCGATCACACTTACAAAGTCGGTCCCATCTTCAGTGGTTGTGACTGCCCCATCGGAAACGGCATCATCTTGTAAAGACAAATCCAAAATGGCTGCATCCTCACAAGCAATTGCTGTAATCTCTTCGCAAACAGGCGCTAAAGTCACTCCTATACTGGTATCTTCTGTTTTTTCACCACACGCCAATAATGCCATTAACCACATGATTTCCTCCCATGGATGTTTTACGTTATTCTATTGTTCAACTGACAAACCATTCTATCCGATTGTCAGCCTTTTTTCATCTCTCTATATTATATGGTGTGTACTATGAGTTTTACCCTTCTCTTTACAACAGTCCAATCCTTTGCTTGGGCTAATCCAATAGCACCCCATACAAAACGTGCTACCCAACAAGCCAATCGATTATTACCCTCTGTCATTCTGCAAACCAGTGACCCACAAGGATTTCAACAAGTTCATCCCACTGTCAAGCTACAGCGATTGGGCCCCAAAACAACCCAAAGTTTTCGCATCGACACCACCTCAACCAGCCAAGCAGTAGCACTGGCGGACCAATTGTCCACAGAAGGTTGGAGTGCATCGGTGGACATGCAAACCATTAAAACGCCCTATAACCTCTCCTTTAATGACCCTAATTACGCTGGGCAGTGGTATCTTGACACTCTTGATATGGTGACACTGTGGGAAAAATCTCTTGGGGATAGTGAGATTCGTGTTGCGGTGATTGATAGTGGCATAGACATTGCCCATCCGGACTTTAGTGACAAACTGATCTCTCCCTATGATGCACATGCCGACGATGATGACCCATCTCCAAACGATGGTGAATATTGCTGGACGGGTGCTAGTGGGATTTGTGATGAACATGGTACAGCGGTTTCAGGAATTGCCGTAGCCGCAAACAACGATTCAGGCATCGTGGGTATTTGTCCCTCCTGTAGTCTGATTCCCATAAAGATGCTTGGGGACACTGTTGGTGCACTCTCCGCGGATGTGGCAGCCTTTGAGCATGCAATTGCCAATGAGGCCGCGGTAATCAACAACTCTTGGGGCTACATTGAACCGATGAGTGCACCACAACCCCTCATCAATGTCATTGCACGTGCCCAAACCGAAACTCGAAATGGATTGGGAGCACTGGTGGTCTTTGCCGCCGGAAATGATAACCGAATGCTGGAAGATGGTGAGCTCTGTAGTATTGAGGGGGTACTTTGTGTTTCTGCCGTGGATAGTTATGGACGCCCTACAGCCTACACCAACTTTGGTGACGATGTGGATGTATCAGCACCTAGCGCCACCGTTTCCATCGCCCCCAATGAGTCCCTCACTACAAATTTTGGTGGAACTTCGGCTGCCGCACCAGTGGTCAGTGGACTGGCAGGATGGATATTGTCCGTCAGACCAGACCTCAGCAGCCAAGAAGTAGCCGATTTGATCATCCAAAACAGTCAGCAATCGCCATTGATTACCCCTGATGAAAATGGTCACCACGACAAATATGGTTTTGGCATGCTGTCCCCCTTGAATATCTATGAGACCCTTTATCCACCAGATACCGAAGAACCCCAAAAGGCTGGATGCTCAACATTGGCAATCGCACCATCTTCCGTTATAAATTCCTATATTTTGCCCCTGCTGTTGGGGTGTTTGTTTTGGATGAGACGACCATGATACTACTGCTTACAACCTTGACTGCGATGGCAAAAACGACTCCGGTGGTCACACATTTGGAAAGCCGTTCTTATCGAATGACCAGTAAAATTATCGTCGTCTCCCAAGACAAAGACATCTTGAGTACGTTTACTGGATCCAGTATTGAAACTGCCCTTCTACCAAAGATTGGCGATCCCCAAAAAGAACTCGGACGTTTACAAAACAAACACGGCACCCGTTGCATCGTACAGGTGGAAAAATCCACACCACCAAATGAAGCCCAGCCTGTGGACACCAATAGCACCACGGATGATAACAATGAGAACAGCGTGGCTGAAGAAACGCCATCACTTGAAGCCCCAAAACAAACCATCATCGATGGCTACAGTATCGTTGATGTTGGGACCTGTACAATTGATGAAACCATGCGGTACACAATTAAAGACAATGGTTCTTTGTGGTCTGTAATCGACAATCAATCAAATCCTGTATCAGTCGAGGCCTTTGCCAATGTCTGTGAAGATATTCCCCTGCTGTTAAGATTGGAATTAGAAGACGAAATCGCGACACGAAACGGTAACCTCTTAAAATGGGGTGGTACGGCACTGGGTATTGGTGGGTTGTTTACCTTGGGCAATCCCGATCCCGGTTTTTCTGCCCGTGAACAAAATCACTTTTGGACCGGTGTTTTTCTATTTGGTACAGCTGCGATGCTCTGGACACAACGCGACATGCCCTTTGTCTACAAAACAGATCGACAAGACGACCTCTCGAATTACCACTCTCGCAAAGAAGTTGAACGCCTCTTACTGAAAACTTTTGGGGAAGAACCCTCAACGAAAACCGACGCATTAGAATCGACCATCGACAATACAACGGATGTCTCGACAGCCACTGATGACGATGCCGAAGAACAAAGTCCAGATGAAACAGTCATGCAAGAATCTGCACCAACAGAACCGATGACCTCTACAACACCTGATACTGCAACTGAAACGACTACACCATCTGACGAAACACCCTCCTCGGCCGAACAAAATCCAGAAGTAGAACAGGCCCCTGAGCAAACTGAGGTTGCACCATGATATCGCTTACGTTGCTTACGCTCTCGATGGTATCCACTGCTTTTGCTGATGGACAAAACGCCGCTATTTCGATCGTTCAACCCAGTTTCTCCACCCAGGGCATTCCCGGAATTAGCACCGCTGTCCAAAATGATTTTGGATACTTTCGCTACGGTGTGCAATCGTTTTGGGTACGAGACCCGTTGATTTATTTGGAAAACAACATTGATCAAGGTGCGGTGGTCTCCAGACGACTACTCAATCAAGTCGGTATGGAATATGATTTTTCCAATCGTTTTGGGGTCCACGCCTCGATACCGGTAGCCTTACAATGGGCCAGTGAAGTCCCTAGTCTCTCCAGAAATGGACTCGGTGTTGGTGATCTACAAGCCGGTGCCTATGGTTCGGTGTATACCTACAACAAAATAAAATTTGGCATCAAAGGAAACCTCTTTATCCCCACCAGTACCAATGATGCTTGGCTCGGGGAAAAGTCTCCCCGTTTGGGATTGTTGGCCAACGCCACCACCCGATGGCAAGACATCGATATTGCCGTCCAAGCCGGACCACACTTTCGCTCAGCCATCAATACCGATTTAGACTTTGTCCTTGGAAATGCGTTGGTGTTGGATGCTGGGGTGAAGTGGAACATCTGGCCAAACAAAGTCGCTCTCACCAGCAGTTATCACGCCCGTCACGGACTCAACAACATCTTTCGAGGTGGCGCTGAAAACAGCAAAGAGATCACCTCGGCGATTCAATGGGTGGAAAACGATCATGTCTGGCAATTGGGACTGGCGAAGGGTATCAATGACGGCTACGGTGCCTCTGAATTTCAGGCCTTTATTGGTTATACGATACACCAAAAACCGACCGTACCCGTCGAGGAAGTCATTCCCCAACCACCAGTGATAGAACCGGTAGTCATTGAAGAGCCAATCATTGAGGAAGAGGAATGGGAGCCAGAAGAATTGGCCAAAGTCGAAGCCGATCAAATTATTATTCGCGAAGATATTCAGTTTGTGGTGGGAACCGATGAAATCATTGAAGCCTCACTGCCCACACTCCAATTTATCGCCAAACTGATTAACGACGACGTACAGATTGGTCATTTGGTGATTGAAGGACACGCCTCAGAGGAAGGTACCCACCAGTACAACTACGACCTCTCCAACTTACGCGCCCGTGCTATCTTCAAAGCACTCGCTGAAGCTGGTGTTCACCCCGATCGCATGAGTCACCGTGGATATGGAGAGGCTTTACCCAAAAACTTGGGTAGTGATGAACAAGCGCTGGCCGAAAACCGACGCGTCGAATTTCATATTGTTCGCCAAGATTCCCCAGATACTACCTTGGAATTGCGTACCTTACAATCAGCACCTTGGGCAGACAAACTGATTGAATTTCTGATTCCCAAAGCGGTGATCACTGTGCAAAAATCAGACAGTGAAGTCTATGAAGGTGAAGTGTTCTCTACTGAAGATACCCCTGTCACTGACCCAGCCATCAGTCCAAGTCAAACCGATGACCAAGAAACCAATTCTGACTCTGCAATGCCTGACAGCAATCCTCCGACCAACACCGAAGGAGAACAGCCATGATCACCCTTCTTTCTCTGTGGCTGGGTACTGCCCTTGCCCAAGAAGTCTGCTACTCCGATATCAACCAAGACCTCAATTGCAATGGCATTGACGTGGTCGATGAAAACCCTGTGGATTTAAGCGACCCACTCTGTGCCGCCAATGTAGATCAGTTCGGTGTTCCCTATCCCAACGCCGACTACTATTTTGATTATTTCTCCTATGGTTGTGCTTACCCCATCGTCAACAACGATACCGACCAAGATGGACTCTCTGCAGGGAATGTCAGTTTTGAAAATGCACAGGGCATTACCATTTTGACCATCACCTTGAGTTGTGACAACTGTGGTGAAATCTACAATCCCAATCAGCAGGATACCGACTGTGATGGTGTCGGAGATGTCTGTGACAACTGTATTGAAATACCCAATGACGACCAACAAGATCAAGATTCTGACTT
>CAKZLX010000488.1 GCA_937127265.1 uncultured Pseudomonadota bacterium | reverse complement strand
ACCAATCAAACCATAGACTTCAATGTTGGGCTGTAAAGCCTGCAAAGCGTGGAATACACCCATGACCACCGCTGAACCACCCATGTCACAACGCATTGTGAGCATACCTGCCGAGGGCTTCAATGAAAGTCCACCGGCATCAAAAGTGATTCCCTTTCCAACCAAGACGACCTTTTTGGTGTTTTCATCTTTGTTGGTTGGTGTATAGTGAAGTTGAATGAAGCGAGGTGGTCGAGAAGAACCACGACCCACAGCCAATGTACCGACCATGTTTTCTGACTCTAACTTTTCAACGCCCCACACTTCTACAGTGACATTGTCAGATGCCAAGCCCATCGCGGCATCGGCTAATGATTCAGGATAGATGTCATCGGCTGGCGCATTCACCAAGTCACGGGAAAAGTTACGGGCATTGGCCACGGTAACACCACGAGCGGCAGCACCGGCATTGTCTTCGGTGACCAAGGTGATGCTTTCCAAACTGGCTTTGCGGTCTTTTTTGTAGGGTTCATAGCGGTAGTTTCCAATAATGCATTGTGCTACTGCAACTTCGGTATTGCTGAAATTGAACAAGGAAACACCAGTAAAGCCTTTTTCTTTGGCGATATATCCAACTGAGCCAGCCGCAGTACGTTCATCGGTTCCACCCACAAGGATGACAGACTTTACAGAACCAGCCACTTTGAGTGCCGCACTGGGAAAAGTGACACTACTGCCGTCTTTACCGGTAAAATCAGCATCTGATGCCCAACCGAGAAGGTGCTCAGAGAAGCAATCTTCGGAGAGTACCGCATTGATGTTGTCTTCATTCACCAAAATTGCCAACAATGGTTGTGTAGACGCATCGAGAGAGAATTGAATATTCATATATTTTCCTGTGGTATGGGGTTAATCGTCAATTTTGTATCGTAGAAAACCGGTGATTGCAAGTGCTTACCGGTCAATTTTCATTCTCATGTACGATTTCGATATCGCTCTTGCCCCTTTTGGAAACAGGCATCTTACAAAACCAGAATAATCAGTCCCAGAAAAAGGATCAGCCCGACCAATCCAACAATAGTTGCTGTAAAGGGATCGCGTTGGATGTAACCAACCAGTTGTTTGAATCCAGCGCTGACGATGTCTTGCACTTCTTCCGGTTCTAGTTTGTGGACAGAGGGTTGGCTGGGGGGCGGATTGAGAGATAGGGGTTCTTCAGACCCGGATTCAGGTTCTCCAAATTGGATGCCTTCAGAAAAGCCATCGGTATATTCAGATACTTCAGTATATTCTACACGTTGTATACTGTGACTGTCTTCTTCTTGAAACTCTTCATGAGATTCCATGGTCAGATCATCTTCAGATAAGCCACCATCAAACTGTTGTGAATGGTTCTCTTGGCGTTGGACTGGTTTGGCTTCAAAGAGGGTGTCCAATTGCACTGTAAACGGAGACTGGTGGAAAGAGCCGACAGCTATTTTTTGGGGCTCAGGGTCGGGTAGCACAGTCAACAAGGGCTTTTGTTTCGTTAATGTGCTTTTGGTGGTCTTTGGGCGTAGGGTGGCGGTGAAGTTCTCCAAAGGATTTCTGGGTGGTGAGAATTCGTTTTCGGGTATCACCATTTGCAATCGGTTGGCTTGTAAGTTGGGAACTTTAATAATCGCTTTGTTTGCGGTATGCTCTTTCTCTTTGCGAGGTTTGTTTTTGAGTAGTGGGTGCCTATATGCTTGTTCGTGCAAAGGATTGTTGCTTGGATTCGAATCGCTAGATGCTGTGTCATGGCTTTGTACTTTTTCCGAAGTGCCGATGTTTTGTGGTTCGATATCGTCGTTGTCACTCGTAGTGCTGTTTTGAGGCAGGGTTGTTGGAAACTGTAGCGTCTTTGGTGGTACGACAGGTGTCTCTGGTGCGTAGCCAGCTGCAGCAATTACGTTGAGTTCGGCATACACTTGCTTGGGTGTGGCCACAGAACCTTGAACCCTAAAGCCCAAGAATAAACCGTAATTTCCAGGAGGCACCCCGTGCAGTCCAAATTGAAAACGTAATCGCCCTCCGTGTAGTCGACTGACTTCGACCCACAAGTCATAGCCTTCAACGATATCATTATTTCGATGGAGATCGACAAGGATTGTTCCACAAGTGATGTCTTCGTGGTCTTCAAGTTGTGGCGTTGTATGAATTGAACAAGAAAAGTGAATGTCTTCGCCTTGTTGAAACTCTCCTTTTCCCAATGGTCCACCAAACAAAATGGTTCCCACCTTAGAGACCGTTGGGTTACTCAAATCCAAAATAGATTGGACGCGGCGTTGAAAGTCTAAAATGTTGTCGAAACGGTAAGGGGGAGATGGCGACGGGGAAAGGTTTAAGCCACGATCTAAAAGGCGAACAGTTTGTCGCAAGACGCGATCATGAAAGTGAGCATTGGTGGAAGGGTTTTCACGAAGTAGATTTTCTAGGCTCTGTCCCAAGTTGTTTTCCAAAAGTTTGTTCCACCCAGTGGTGGTTAATTCTTCCTCGACCCCCCGTAGGATTCGACCGACAAACAACAAACAAAGGGCATAGGTGTCGGTCACAGTTTGGGCTTCCCAAGTGCTCTTGCGATTTTTACTATGTCGATATTCAGGAGGGGTGAATGGACTGAGACCTTTTGCACGCAATAAATCTGTATGATGTAATCGCAACAGTGGCGTCATCGGATCCATAAATTGGATATTCTTACCATCCCAGAAAATATTGTTGGGGTGTAGATTTCCATGTGGAAACAGACCAGAGGGTAGTTGGCTAAGGTTTTGAGCACATCGAATGATCCAGCGAAACAGTTCTTGCAGAGAACGCATCTGGCCGAGGTATTGTCGGATACTGTGATCATTTCTGTCGACTCCGTTCCTGCCATGACCATTAGCAATGATACAGCCATATGTATCGGCAATATCGCGCAGCTTTCTGCTACGGGAGGTACAGGGATTTCTTGGACTCCAAC
>CAKZLX010000487.1 GCA_937127265.1 uncultured Pseudomonadota bacterium | reverse complement strand
AGATTCCTTTACCATGTCGGTACAGGTGCAACAAGAAGATACCTTCTCGGGACAACTCTCCAAACGAACTGGAGCCCAAATTTGGAATGCGGGGGTCGATGGCTATTCCACTTGGCAATCACTGCTTCGCGTACAACAAATCAAAGCGCACCTCCCTCTCAAACGGATCTTGCTGACATTTTTCACCGGCAATGACTTTCAAGACAACGAACGTTTTTTGGCGATGCAACGTAGTCCCCTTCCTGGTCCTAGTGGTTCGCCGATTCCACGTCCTGAAATACCTGCATCTGAAATCTGGATGATGCAACACTCCTATATCTATGCACATTATCGAATCTGGAACAAAGTACAGCAATTGGGTTCTCCACAGGACTTTTCCAAAGGGAACTGGCAAGATGAATTGCGCCTCTTTACCCTTGATGGCGAAAAGAGACGACAACAGTTGCGGGGGCAAACCAAACGTGCACTGCAACAATTGCGAGACTATGCTGGTCAACACAATATGGACTTGATGGTTGCGGTTGCCCCACCGGCTTTTGTGATACACCCCGAACGAATGGAGGCTACCTTTCGCTTGGTAGACTTAGATCCCAACCGTGCCGATGTCAAAGCGCCCCAACAATTAGCCCTTGATATTTTAAGCGAGTTAAAAATACCCGCCTGCGACCTCACACCAGCCTTAGAACAAGCCTCCAATCCCTACTTCACCTTTGATGGACACTGGACTCAAGAAGGACACACTGTGGTCAGCAACGCCATCGCCGAATGCTGGGGACTCCAATGATAGCATTTCTCACAATTTTTTCGATGCTGGCCTGTAATTCATCAACGCCCGATGAAACACCAACTACCCCACCAGAACAGACAACCCAACCACTGCTAAAAGGTCCGAATACCAACCCTCAAAATAAGTCTAATGGTCAAGTGAAAGCACTGGGTACAAACATGGACCAAGGACAAAAACACCCTCCTTTACCTGCCGACAATCCTGCTTGGGAATGGGATGCACAAGCATTTGTCCCTGACTTTGGCTGGTTTGGTGAACACAACTGGGCCGATGTACGCATGCGAGTGGTGGGTCACCTGGCGATGGGATACCGCGATATCGCTAGGATTCATCTGTTGAACCAAGATTGGGCACAAGCCTCTGCCACCCTGCAAACGATGAGCGACACCCTGACATCGATTGACACTACATCTTCCAAATTTGCCGAAGAAATTCGAAGCATCTTAATCGAATCAGCCAAACGCGACCTGCAAATCCTCAATGCCTTACAAGGTAAGGGTGCCTTTCCCAACACCAACCCTGATACCTTGATACACTGGCGCATTGCCTACTGGAAACTGACCCAACAACAAGGTGTTCAGGATCTCAACAAAATCAACCGAATACAACAGGAGTTGGTTGCCCGCTTTGGGACACCGAAGGTCTCTGCGATTGATGAGTTTGATAACTTCACCGATCGACACCAATTGCGTACCGAACTTTTTGGAGCCTATGTGGACAGTCTGGATCCACTGTTACCGGCTGACTTACGATGGGGGTATTGGCGACCAACCGAAGTCACCCGTCAAGCAGCTGCACTTTGGATGGCCTTGGAAGGTATCAAACAAACCTACGATGGGATCTCGGCAGAATCTTTACCCATCGGACAACAATGGTGGTTAGCCGACGACCACCCCGTACTTCAACATTCTTTTTACCAAAAATTGCGTGAATTGAGCACCCAAAATACCATTTTCACCCCCAGTCTATTCTCTTATCGGTTGCGCGATCAGCAACTCGATGTTTCCCCTGCGCAATTGGGACGACTTCCCACCGGAGACACCATCATTGATGTGGGTGGTCAACCTGGTCCGATGGGGATTGGCACCCTGATGAAACTGGACGCCTCTGACCCTGACCACCAGGGGTGGCTGACCGGGTACGGAGAACGATTGGCTAAGACCCTACAGAACGACCCAACTGAATCCGTGCAAGTCTGTATCGAAGCGATCAACGCACTGGATGCCTACACCCACGGCAGTCGTTTCTACAATGTCAAACAATTTCGCAATGCTTGTACCCGACAGTTAGCACGAATGGGACACTACCAAGAAGCCTTGTCCTTGTTCAATCAAAGTTTCCCCCTTCATCACCAAGACTGGGCTTGCCCCAATCGGGAAGGGTTATTGCTGGTGATCGTTGGTCGACTGGAAGCACTTGAACACTCTCCTGAACAAGGTCTCGATACTCTCCAACGCTCCATTGATGCAGGATTGACCTTCCTTGAAAAAGTGTCCCAAGCCGAACAAGGAATTCTAACAGACCCTAAACCACCGATGATGCAGGTTGGTAATGGTGGTCACAAAGGCAAACCGCCTCCCCATGGACAACCAGCGAATAACATCAAGGGCGGATTTCCACCAAATCATAGTCCCCACAAGGCTGGTATCGCTCCCGTGAGACAAAATCCAAATCCTCGCGCTCAGTAACCAAGACATGGGTAAAACCCAACTGGTGTAACTTTTGCTCTTTCCAACCGGTGGACCCCAAGGAAAATCCAGCACCACGCAGGCCATGCATCGCTGTTTGCTCTGCTTGTTTCCAAGATGCAATCCCCATTTGTGGTGTCGGATGGGCATGAGACATTTGTAAGAGTCGAGAGAGTCCCAGTTCACCATCCTTGCGATCTTCTGGCCAAATCAAGATACCACCTTCGCCGGGTATCTCACATTGAACTTCGGGCAATTTGGTATTTGGTGGCCGTAATCCCAAACCACCAACCAACAGCCCTTCGAGCAACATCAAACCAACCAGTCCCCATCCCCACAAGGCCCCCTTTTTATCGGCCCATATCGACAAAGTCCAAGAGGCGCACAACCCAAAGGCCACCAAACTCATCACCAATAATCGAGTCGGTTGGGTCAAGGGACGGGCGACTTTCTTCATCAAATCATTGAAGAACAAAAATGGCAAGGCAAAATCTGACTGTTCGGAACCCATTGCCAACAGTACACAAACAACACCGACAGCAAACCACCAACGGAACCGAGGAGAGCGAATCGCAAAAACAGTTAAGAACAATGGTACGATACCCAAATATCGACCACCTTTGGCAGAAATGGCATTGTGGGTTGAGGTGGTCCAAGCCACATCCATGGGGTGAATCAGTTCAGACAGTTTCAAGCGCGCCCACGGTAAATCAACGATGCTCCACTTCTTGTTCATCAAGATGACATACTGTCCGGCTACTTCTCGTGGATAGTTGGGGTTTGCCGCCGAACCATAGGCGTGTGCCACCGTCAAAATCCCCATACCCGAGACAATACCGGTCCAAAACCACCAGGCTCGTTTATTGCTGTGTAGCAGAAATGCCAACACCTCTGCCAATGGCAATAATGTCGCCAAATAAGGATTTTCAATCGCCAACCAGACCGTACAGAGAATTACACCAAGGTGATAGTACCATCCCTTTTCTTTCCAAGCCTGTACCCAACAAGCCAATCCAAGTGGTAAAGCCATCGCCACAATCGCTACAATCGAAGCTTCCCCTGTACTAAAAAACAAGTATCGGGCACACAAGACCGATAAACCAGCCACCACATGCCACGGTCTTGGAATATCACAAACCCTCGCCAACCAGACCATTCCCCAACTAATCCCCACAATCTGAGACCAATTGACCAATGCCAACGCCAGTCCCACACCACAAATGGGTTCCAAAACACCCCACATCAAAGCCGACGTCGGTGACAAAACAATTCCAGTAGCACCATAGGGAAAATTGACCAAAACCGTTTCAGTACCAAAGACCGCCCCCAGACCTTCTTGTTGCAACCACCACATTCCCCACACAGTAGAAATCACATCCGGTCCGGCACCCACGATTTCTCCCCGCAGGAAACTATCCCGAAATGG
>CAKZLX010000486.1 GCA_937127265.1 uncultured Pseudomonadota bacterium | reverse complement strand
AGCCGCACCTGTCCATCAAGAGGTAGCCCCAGAACAAAGTGGTGAAATGCCTGCTGGAATTCCAGAGAATCCAGATCCTTTTGGGGGTGTTGGAGGGAATCGAGTTGCCTTGACTGGGACTATTACTTGTTCAGAACAGTGTTCGGGAATTGATTTAGACCTATTTGCTCCCGATGACCAAAGTCCTGGTGGTCGAAAAATGCTGGGGAAAATGAAATTGCAAGAAGGTCAGTACACCATCATGGTACCAGAAAACTTTGGGTCATTGATTTTAGAAGCTTTTGTTGATTTTGAGGCCAATGGTCCTGGTGTGGGTGACTTAATGGGCGTTTATCAAGGAAACCCCATTCCTATTTCCAATGTTGACATTAGCAATGTTGATTTGCAATTGGAGGTTTCGATGGATGGTAAAATGCCAATGCAGCCACCCGGTCAGCCCTAGTGGTATCGATGTTGATTTGGATCTGGTTTTGCTTTGCCAATGCAATCGCCACAGAAGGTGTTAGCAATTTGCAGGACCTACAAAATCGACCAATTGATACCGAAAGGCCATGGGGGTTGGAGGTTCAACAACTCTTTTGGCTATCCCCAACTATTCACGATGGGACTGGTTGGAAAGCAACCGATGTTTCAGATGTTTTGATGCAACGGTTGATTTTAAGTCACCAGATTGATTCGCGTTGGCTGATACAAGGTCATCTGTCATCTGTATTTGTAGGTTCTCAAGAAGTGTATCGTCGTGGTAATTCTAGGGTTGGTGCTGCATATCGCCGATCAATAGGTAGGTGGGAGAACACAACGGGACTTGATCTTTTTGGATCGGGTTCTGCGGTAACGACTTTATCATTTACCCAGCCTGGACTCTATCCGCACACTCATTTTGCTTATGGTGGTGGTCGTTGGTTGATAGATATAGATACCGGTGTGTTTTGGTCTAATGGATTGTTTCCCCAAGGATCGATTCAAATACAGCGCAATCGAAACACAGACGTTCCCACACAATTTGGCTTGGAAACGATGACGTTTACCGAGGGGAGTTGGTCAGCACTGACCATTAAAACCGGTTTGGACTTAGAGGTGGTGACTATACAAACGGTTTATCGTAGACCATTGCGATTTGATACACCTTTTGAAGGTAGTGTATTTGAGCTCAACTTGCTGTATACACCCACAACAATCCAACGAGACACCGATCGTGATCGTGATGGAATTCCAAATGTGTCTGATTTTTGCACCGATGAACCCGAAGATCTTGACGGTTTTGAAGATGAGGATGGTTGTCCAGATGTTGATAACGACCAAGATGGCGTATTGGATCTGGTGGATCAATGTCCAAATTTTGCTGAAGATACCGATGGTTATAACGATACCGATGGTTGTCCAGATGTCGATAACGACCAAGATAATATTTTAGATACGATCGATCGTTGTCCTTCCCAACCGGAAACAATCAATCAATTTCAAGATCATGATGGCTGTCCGGACACTCAACAGATACCAGACTTTGACGGTGATGGCTTTGGAGATCATGAAGATAACTGTCCATTTGAAGCAGAAGATTTTGATGACCAATATGATCATGACGGCTGTCCAGATCCTGATAATATGCCCCAGTGGTTAGACCGTTTACAACCGAGTAATGCTGATGAACCGTGATGTTTCTCATTGGATAGTTGTCTTGGTTGTTTTGGTGATTTGGATAACCTATACGTTTCAAGACTGGGAATTGTTAGGGTTTCAACAGGCGGAGATATTTGGTCACGTTTGGAGTCATGATTGGCGTTTTGATAATTTTCCAAACTACTTACGGGGCACCGATCAGACGGTACACACAGATAATTTTCCGTTGATAGATGTCATTCCAACTACGCTAATTTTTATTTTAAAACAAGTTGTTTCGGTGCCGACAGCCGAAGTTGTTTTTTGTTTGTTGATGATTGGTATCAATGCTGTGGTTCTTCGATCCTTTGTTGACGAAATAGACTTTCCAAATAGCATTGTATTGTTGGGAGTGAGCACACCAATTTTGTGGGGTTCATACAATTCTGGCTTGACAGAAGATTGGGGGTTGTGTTTTACGATGCTTTCGGTCATCGCCTTACGACAAGACAAATTGTTTATTTCGGCCATTGCTTTGGCTTGTACAGCCTATTTTGGCTTGGTGCTCGGTTGGATGTCGGGTATTTTTTTGCTATTGTATACTTTGGTGTTTCGAGTTTCGGTTCGTAAACTTGGTATTGTTTTGGGCATGACGACTGTTGGTGTTCTACCGTTGTGTTGGTTTCACTGGGACAGATTGATGTTGGTAGGGCATCGTAGTTTATCTCCACCAGATTTGTTTCATCCTTTGTGGATGTTAAATCCGTGGCACCATACCGATTTGGCTTCTTTGTTTGTTGTGGGAACGGTCGATTTTCAAGAAGAGATTTTGCGTCTTCATCCTTCCTCGTTGGGGTGGATAGCAATGATTGTTTCGATGTTTTGTAAAGAGTTTCGATGGTGGTTGTTATTTCTCTGTTTCGTTGGTTTTTCTTTGGGACCCGAAGTGTATTGGATGGGATACTCCTTGGGTATTCCGAACCCATTTCATTGGTTCTTGTCATGGGTCCCTGGTGCATCACTGATCAATCATCATGGTCGATGGATGTTGATGTCGGTTTTGTGTTGGATTGTGATTGTGATCAAAGGAGTCAAGCGAGCACCCTGTGCACAGTGGATAATTGGGTTGATTGTTATCGAGTGGCTATTTTTAACACCAGTGGGGTTTCCCTTGATGGGTACCGAGAAAATATCCAATTCAGCGGTGTTGCAAAAAGTGTCAACTGTTTCGATGCCTGAGAATACCCGTTTGTTAAGAATCCCAGTCAGAGGACCTGGCGTAGTGTTTCAACAAGCCCTATATGAACAAACAGTACACCGACAATCCTTGTGGATGAATCCCAATCGACCAAATCCAAGCGATTGGTTTTCATTGACCGAATCATCGCAGTGGATTGAAACGATTGCTTTTGAAGAAAGGTTACCTCAGGGTGCTTGTCTTCCAAAGGGTGTAGGGATCTTACTCGTCACAAAACCCTATGTGACGCTGATTGTGAATCACTTTGGCAGACCAGACATGACGGACCAACAATATGCATATTGGTCATCGTTTCCCATTTGTACAGAGTAAGCAAACGATGACGCATACATGAGAACATCGATGTTAAAATTTGAGGGTAATTCCTACCGATGTGGCATTGGTTCTCGGATCAAAGGAGAGCGTGATCGGAACATCTTTGTATTGGATGCCAGCCTTTGGAAGGAAAGCCGTTTCACCAGAACGATCATCGTAACGGACGTCAGCACCGCCAATTAAAGAGAGATCGTTATTCATGTGATAGGCACCCATCAGTTCAGTATTGGAACGCAGTCCATTGTTGTCGTCATAATTAAATTGTTGATGACCACGAAGGCTGAAATCACCCATCCGTTTTTGGGCCAATAAGTTGAGTTGTCGGGCATCGGTATCGAGGTTGTGAAGGTAATTGGCAGAGTATACATCTCCTTTTTGGGGTGTATAGCGAGCTCCTGCACTGAGTGTACCCAGTTTGCCGGACTCCGTATTCCCATTGAGGCTGGCTTGGTACAAGAATTTTTCTGACTGTCCACTGTATTTGGCGACCAAGTTGTTGGAATTGCTATCAAACTTTAATTGGCCGGTATGGGTGAAATCACCTTGTTTTGTTTTGATTTGCAATTCCATGTTGGGAATCGAATCGGGACTTTTGGTATGGGCTTTACCGCTCAAACTGGTATTTTCGGTGAAAGCATACAACCCAGAGAGTTCATAGGCGGTGATGCCTTCTTCACCGATATTGACACGGCCTTTGATGTGTCGTTTGTTGTCACCCAACTGTCCACCAACTGAGCCACTGAGTTCTCCATCTTTGGCTCGAGCCAGTGAAACATCGGCTTTGAGATTGTTTTGTTGGTAGGCAAGTCCCACTTTGGTGGCGCCAATGGCAATGTTTCGCAATGAGCCCAAGTTGGCTTCCAGGTTGGTAGAAAAACCCTTGCCCAAGTTGAACTTTTGTTTGATGGTTGGAATGTCGACATCGGCAAGGATGGCACCAGCAGCAGCAAGGACGGCGACCCCAGCGACTCCATAAGGATTTGAACCCACCACATTTTGTA
>CAKZLX010000485.1 GCA_937127265.1 uncultured Pseudomonadota bacterium | reverse complement strand
ATCACTTTGCCAATCGGAGCAAAGCGCATCGAATCGAGGTTTTTGTTGTTGCCATAATTGATAAACAATTGCGTCGATCGAGAGTTGGGTGCATTGGTTTGGGCAAATGTGATGAATCCACGCTTGTTGCTCTCTCGTACTTTGTCATCAGAAATTGTCGATGCTTTCCAAACACGATTGATATTGGGGTCTCCGTGCATACCAAACTGTGCCATAAAGCCACCAATCACACGAAAGAAAGCGATATCAGAGAAGTATCCTACTTTGACAAGATTGTAGAAACGATCAACACCATTCGGTGCCCAATCTCGATGCAATTCCAACATCACATCACCTTTGGTGGTTTGAAGCAAAACCGTAAAGTCACTGGGGGCTTGTTGTGTCGCTAACGAAGGGTTCAACAACGGGTCCGTTCCACCATTGCCTTCATTGACTTTTTTCGGTGGATTAACCTGACTGGCTGCTTTCATTTGCTCGACCGTCGGCTTGTCAGCACTTTTGGTGTCGGTCTTTTCAGTTGGAGCGTCCCCACAAGCCAACACACACAACAAGGATGACACCTTCATCAAACGGATGATATTGGGAATCGTAGACATAATCGAACTCCATCTTTGAATTTGTAGATTTAGATTGACGTTATTATAACGGATTTTATAGAAGCCTTCATATGACTAGATAAAGATGATTCATGAATGTGCTTTGGGGTTGATACTGCTTAGCAAAACGGATATGGTGTACATGACTTGTAAAGTGCAATGCATGAATCTTTTGGGCAAAGACTTTTTCATGAAAATTATAGTCAGCCCAATATTTCTACATACCCCATAAAACGGGCACAATACAAGAAACACCCCCTATTGTTCAACCTAAGCGTTGAATAGTTTGTTTTTAATATTCTACACTCAACCACTTCACTAAGGATTTTTACATGCGTGATTACAGAAGATTTGAATTGCACAAAGGCAACAAAGAAAAGTTTTGGGAAATCAAACGATACGATAAAAACTTGTATTTTCGCGAAGGCAATATCAAGCGAAAAGCGGGAGAAAAGGACCCCACCGTCAAACGTGAGGAGAAAAAAGATTTTCGCCAAGCGCAGTTGTCCTATGACAAGGAAATCCAACGCAAATTGGGCTTGGGGTATGTAGAAGTCTACAAAGCCAGCGAACCAAGTGAAGAAGTCCAGTTCAACGCGATCCGTCTGGTCAGTTTGGATAAAAAACACACCTTGGAACTCAATGAAAGTGAAGCCACCAAAATCTTAAACTTTATGGTTGATAAACTGGTCTTTGACAAACACATTGATGTTCTTGACATCTCTAAATGGGAAAAGCGAACCCTCTTTCGTTCAAACTATCAATCAATGGATGAAATTGACACCTTGAGCGAAGACTATCGCACCTATTTTGACAAGTGGCTTTCATTATCGGAACGCGATCGTGACTATAACGAAGAAGAAACCATCCCCTTATTTAAATATACCGACCCACAATACTGGATTGTGACGGCTGACGAGTGCCAACAAATCATTCAAAGTATTCAGAAGGAGATCAACAAGCGACGTGAGCTCCTTAATGAAACAGACAAGAAGTCCAGCCCTTATTTCCGACTGAAAGAAACATGGTTACAGTTCCATTTAAATGCACAGAAATGTGGTGGCTATAAAGTAGTACCCTGCTCTCTACAATTCCACAGCGTCAAACACGGACACACTTTCTTCATGGACAACCGTAGTTGGAATGACATCTACAACCGTCTTTTGGCATTGGACATTTGGGACGAAAGTACACCAGCGTATCAACAATTGGATTATACATCTGTTGAAGAACACTTGGAAGACCAACTGTTGGCAGATTGGAACATCGAAGATATCCCATTTTCACCAGAATCATCCACACAAGAAAATGTATTGCAACAAATGTTGTTAATCGAAAATGACATCAACCAAGCCTACCGCGACTTGTTGCAAGCCAAAAGTCCCAAAAAAGACTTCTCCGAGGCAACCATCTTGGATAGTGGTTTTCGCTGGAACGCCACCAACGTCAAAGATTTAGCCAAGGTCATCAACAGTATGGATGCTGATGTCTTCGCTGAACAATTAGCCGATTATCATAGCGAAGAGATTCGTGAACGTGCTGAACAAGAATGCGAAGATGGCAACATTGACATCGAAACACAACGAATCATCAATGAAATCTTGAATGACGCTTGTCACTTGATTAACTTTGCACACCAAAATATCCACAATACCGAAGAAGAGTTGCTTCCATCAGACGAACATACCCGCAGTGACGTCTTCAATCTCTCCATGCTAGAACGAGTAATTGTGGTTCTCAAAGACCTTTACCCTGATATTTTGGAGTTTGAAGTTGAATCTGAAGAGCAAATCTTGGTCGACTACACCTATCGTCCATCATCCTTAGACGACGAATTAATGGAGAGTTGGCGTCACCTTCTACCCGATGCCGTTGACTGTATCAGTTTGTTGGAAGACTACCTCAAATTCAGTCTTGTTCAAGAGTCTTTATCTGAAACCTATCCTACCGCTCAAGAATTGATTTTGGAATGTCTCCAAGAGACCAAAGATGCAATGAAGTTCAGTTCTGAATTGAGCTCTCTCCGTCGCAAGACCTTGGCCATTGAGTCCAACTCTCTTGGCAAGGTGTTATTGTACAAAATCACCGATCTGTCTGAGCCTTGGGTACTTACCGCCACCGAACTTTCAGTTATCATCGAAGCGGTTTATCAGGCGGAAGATAAAAATGAAAGCATTCTTTCACTGATGAAGTTCTTCAATACAGCCGCTGATTCTGGTGGGGCTACTCTACTCCACACGGATAATCACTGATCATGAAGTATTGATCATTTGCGGAAATACATTGGAGACCTCTGTTGGTTCGCTGACAGAGGTCTTTATTGTATAATTCGATCATTCCTTTCTCCTAACGAGGTCATATCATGCCCATAGTCCAACTACCCAATCTCAAAATGGCTTATGAACAAGATGGTACAGGTCGACCATTGCTGATGATCATGGGTGTCGGAGGACAGTTGGTGCAATGGCCACCGGACTTTTGTGAAGCCCTGATTCAAAAAGGCTTCTCCATTATCCGACCAGACAATCGGGATGTGGGTCTGTCAGAAAAATTTGATCAATACGGTGTGCCAAACACCCAACAGGCTTTTTGGCGACAAGCCGTCAAATTACCCATCAATGCTCCTTATACCTTGGAAGATATGGCGGAGGACAAAGTTCAATTACTCGACCATCTGGGAATTGAACAGTGTGATATTTTAGGTATTTCAATGGGTTCGATGATTACCCAAATCTTAGCCGCCAAATATCCTCAACGTTTTAAAACCGTCACCTTGATGCACACCAACACCGGTAAATTACGACACGGCATCCAAACCAAACCCAAAGCCTTACAAGCCTTGTTAAAACGCAGTACCATCCGCAATGCCGATGAGTTTGCCAACTACTTTCAGTATCTATTTTCGGTAGTGGGTTCTCCAAACCTGCAACGTCCACCCGAAGTACTCAAAGAAGCGGGTAAAGCCCTCTATGCACGTGGCTATCACCGCGATGGCTTCAAACGCCAATTCACAGCGATCATGGCGACGGGTGATCGAGAACGCTTTTACAGTAACATCACGCATCCGACAGCAGTCATCCACGGACGGAAGGACCCACTACTCTGCATGGCTGGTGCTCGGGCGGTCGTACATGCCATTCCAACGGCTCAAGGTCATTATTTTGATGAACTCGGCCATGATATTCCTTCTGAATTGGTACCTGACTTTGCCCACATTATCCACGAACTTGCCCAAACCGTAGACTAACCGATGTATAACCACGCTCTCAAATCAAAACTATTGCGTTGGATGGAACAGTCCACTCACAGCAATCTCAACGACACTTTCGACGCCCTGGCTTTAGAATTGTGGCAAGACCAAACCGAACGAAACCCTGCCTACGGACGTTGGTCACAATGGGTATTAAACGGCAAACGTCCAGAGCGGTGGCAAGATATTCCCGCAGTTCCCGTCACTTTATTTCGAGATTTATCGTTCACCTGCTTTCCTCCGATGCTTGCCAGACATCGCTTTCGCACCAGTGGTACCACAGGCCCACGAGGAATGCACTCTTTATTGGATACAGAAGTCTATGATC
>CAKZLX010000484.1 GCA_937127265.1 uncultured Pseudomonadota bacterium | reverse complement strand
AAGCTTTTATGGCCCTGCAACGCCTTCAAGATGCGGGTCTACGCGTAGTCCCCATCACAGGTCGCCCCGGTGGTTGGGTTGATCAAATCGCCCGCATGTGGCCTGTTGACGGAGTGGTAGGAGAAAACGGGGGTTTGTGGTACTGGTTGGATGAACACACTAGAAAGTTAGAACGACGTTTTGTTCAAGATAGCACTACGCGTATCCTCAACCGAGAACGATTAGCCACCTTGGCGGATAAGATACTCCGAGAAGTTCCCGGATGTGCCTTGGCAAGCGATCAACCCTATCGAGACTTGGATTTGGCCATTGATTTTTGTGAAGACGTTCCATCATTACCTGATTCGGCTGTTGATGAGATTGTAAGATTGTTTGAAGAGGCTGGTGCCACTTGTAAAGTCTCCTCCATTCACGTCAATGGCTGGTTTGGTACCTTTGATAAATTGCATGGTTTTCAACAGTTTCACCTAGATCGTTGGGGGGAAGAAGCCAACTTTGGGGAATGGGCTTTCTTTGGAGATTCAGCCAATGATGAACCGATGTTCAAAGCCTTTGATTGGTCTTTTGGGGTTGCCAATGTGCGCGAGTTCCTACCTCGTCTTTCTCATCCACCAAAATGGATAACCCCTAGTGAAGGTGGACATGGATTTGTAGAGGGAATTGAACTGTTATTATCAGCCTTGGAGCAGTAGTTAGCGCTCTACCAAAATCCCAACACCTGCTGTCACTGGAAGAACCCCATTGGGATTGGGCGTATCCAGGAAGTATTGAACATTCGGTAACAGTGTCAAATAGTCATTGACCATCAGGTGATATTCTACTTCAGCCAATATTTCTCTGTTTTCCAAATCTTCGAAAGAATACTGGCTCCACGACAACCCCGTTACAACGAGATCCTCAGGACGATTAACAAATTTACCATCGGATATCCATCCCCCAGCGACCCACAGTGGCACAGGATTGATGGAGGGATGAAGTCCTTGATTGACACTGACCCAAGCCACCGAATGTTCCGTTGTATCTAGGGTAAGGTTTCCATAAATACCATGATTGGTATCGCGGTCCATCTGGGCTTCATCGATACTGGCAAAGGTTCCCACTTGCCAACCGGCTTGAGGAAGATTGTTCACCGGCTCACGATCAAAGGTACCATTCAGTTGCAGAAAACCAACCACCCCATTGTCAGGAGACAAGTCAAATGTCCATCCTCTAAGACTTTCATCGGTGCGGATGCGAGAGAGTTGATAGAGTCCAGACTTCACTTCCAGTTGTTCAGAAAGTGTTGCTCCAACTACACCACCCAAGGAATTAAACGGTGAAATCGGAAACTGTGCCATCGAAATATTGTATTGGTTATTGAAGGCTGAGTGGACATATAAACCAGTGACATCAGGCGCCACAAAATCCATATCGGCCGACATTGAACCCACATGCAGATACAACCACCCATCGCCAGCTTCTCGTTTGAAGGAAAACTCTCCCAAGTATACTCCAGCCGGATTAAAGATCTCCTGTGGAGACTGAACCACGCCCATCACAGCACCCAAATCGCCAGTATCGGAAAACTGTTGCACATCTACGGTGAGTGCCCAATGATCAAACTCGTTCCAAGCCGTTTCGGGCTTGGTAAACCCCCTACTCAAATCGAGATGTAGTTCCACACCATGCGCGTAATTGATATAGGGGTCAGCAGCCACCAGCATCGGTTCGGTATCATACATAAACCCCACATCGACCCAATCAGGGACATCTGCCCAAGCAGTTGAAAACAATAGAGATAAAAGCATGATCACTCCACTATATAAGGGATAGATTGATTCGATACCCATCTTGAAATGATATCCACCAATCCTTGTTGGATTTGGGTTCCCAAATGAGGATGGTATCCTGCCGCATGAGGGGTAAACAATAAATTCTTGTGTTCGTTGATCGAGGCCAATTGTGAATACGGTTCTTCAGGAAATACATCCAATCCTAAGAAGGACAGGTTTCCTTGACTCAAAGCCAACAAAGTTCTTTCAACATCCACCAACTTCCCGCGTGCACAATTGATCAAAGTCATCCCTCTACACTGGCTCAACCAAGCCTCATTGACCATGTTTGCAGAAGTTGGATTGAGGGTACAGGTCAATAAAGTGACATCAACATGTGTCGGTAAAGAATCAAACGAGGTTTCTTTAACAAAGGGTAATCCCTCAGGAATACCACAAGGGTCAACACCATATACACTCGCACCCAAAAAATGTAAAACTTTGCTTAATTGCTGACCAATCACGCCCAAACCCACCACGGCAATGTTCTGATCTTGCAACCGCAATGGTGAATAGGTAGCCAACTGACCTCGCGTCCATTTACCACAACTAGCATCCCGCTGAAACTGTTCTTGCCGGCGATTGGCATGGAGCAACATCGCCAAGATGCTTTCAACCACTGCATCACGACGTAGCATGGGCATTCGTACCGGCAGTATTCCTTGTGTATGCATCCAAGCGCAATCCAAATGATCAAAGCCTGATGTGGTGGTAATCACCATTTTCACATTTGGGCACTTCACCAGTTCTGCTTCACCAACACGTTGTTTAGAGTGGACAACGATAACATCGGCATCCGCATGGTCTTCTACCACCTCGACATAAGGAGCCAACAGGTCTCTTTCCGACGCAATGTGATGCTCTTGCTCGTAAACCGAACGACCCCAGCGACTCAATCGAGGCTTTAATAGAGTAGACATGCCGCTCTTTTTGGCAAAAATGATTCCAATTCCAGATTCATTTGTTGTAGCAGGGTGGCACTAGAAACCCCAGCCTCTAAACCTTGTCGAATTTCAGCACAACCAAACAAAAGATCAATCGCAATCGGGTCGTCAACGTATTCATAGGTTTCAGTGCGCCAAGCAAACTGGTTCGGGTTTTCTTTGTACAAGGCTTCCAAACATACAATCCCGAGTAACAACGGATCCAAACGATGTCGGTCAGTCACAATAATTTCAATACCGTGACAGACTTCACCAGCATGTTTTTGAAAACGTGGTTCGAAAGTCGCAGCCCTAAAAATACAGCCCTCCAAACCATTAGCCGCACTGACCTCGCGAATAATCTCCAATAAGGCGTGCTTGTTAATCCAAGGCGCTCCAAAGAGATGAAATGGGCGGGTTGTACCACGACCTTCACTAATGTTGGTCCCTTCAATCAAACACATCCCGGGATAAATGATGGCCGTTTCTACCATCGGCATATTTGGGGAAGGATAAATCCAAGGCAAACCTGTTTCATCAAAGAAAGTATTTCGATCCCAAGAATCCATCTGCAAGACTCGATAGGCACAATCCAAACCACAGTACTTTTTGAAGTACCAACCCAACTCTCCCATGGTCATCGCATGTCTAGTGGGAATGGGATAGGCGGAAACAAACGATTCGAAACCTGAATGGACGATGTTTCCTTGTACATCGACACCGTTGATTGGATTTGGTCGATCCAGTACCCAAATCTCCGTATTTGTTTGGGCGGCAACTTCCATAATGTAGCCCAATGAGGCTTGGTAGGTGTAATAGCGAGAACCGATATCTTGAATATCAAACAGCAGCACATCCAAATCAGCCAGTGTTTCAGGCTTAGGGTGTAAACTATCTTCCGTTTCTCCATACAAAGAAACTGTTTCAATCGCCACTTCATACCCTGCTTCATCCACCGAAATCATATCTTGAGCGGTGGCATCAATTCCGTGTTCGGGACCGAAAATACGACGCACTTGGATTTGATATGTGGACAATAAATCGAGTAAATGATTTCCATCTTTATCAATCGCAGTATGGTTACAACAAACACCGACCACTTTTCCACGCAATTCGTCTAGATTTTCAAACAAAATATCCAAGCCTGTTTTCATAATGTCTCCTGAGGAAAGATACGGTAAATGTAGTCAATCATCGAATGATATGCCAATAAATTTGTTGACAAGTCAATAATATACATTTTGTCATGGATGTTCCTATCTTGGATATATCGAGAAATGACAATTGGCTTCTATTGGGTTATGACAAGGTATCCTCATCGTTATTTGGGAGACCTCTCATGGCTGAAAAATCTGTTGTTTCCATTGTTCGTACCACTCCAAAAACCGTTCTCTCTGATTATGGACGCTTGATGGACTTGATAGACTATCAAAAGATTTTGGACCCCAATAAAACAACTATCCTGAAGAATAATATCTCTTGGCACATGTTGTACCCTTCTGCCAACACCACACCATGGCAAGTGGAAGGTGTTGCTCAGAAATTACAAGCAGATGGCTACGATGATTTGGTGGTTTTGGAAAATCGTACGGTGGTTACCCAAGCCAAAAAAGGAGAATTCTTAAACAATTTCACCCCAGTTCATGAAAAATATGGCTTGCCGGTCAAATACAATTTCAACCCAGCCGACATGCGATGGGGCACTTACGAACCCAAAGGACCGATGCTGGTGTTGGACAAAATCTTTCCCAACGGCATCCGGATTCCCGATTATTTCTTTGATCGTAATGTGATTCACCTGCCCACCGTCAAGACCCACATTTATACCGATTATACCTGTGCGCTCAAAAACGCTTTTGGGGCATTGCTCGACAAGTCGCGTCATTATTGTCACTCACAAATCCATGAAACTTTGGTCGACTTATTGCGGATTCAACAAGAAATCCAAGCTGGAACGATTGCCATTGCCGACGGTACAACTGCAGGCTCTGGACCCGGTCCGCGTACCATGACACCTGTGGTCAAGAACCTTCTGATTGCCTCTGAAGACCAAGTAGCCATCGATGCGGTTGCCGCTAAACTGCTTGGTTTTGATCCAATGACCATTCCCTGTATTCGATTGGCACATGAAAATGGACTTGGCAAAGGGCGTCTCGATGAAATTGAAGTGATCGGAGATATGGATACCGCCGAAGTCAAACGTACCAACTGGGAATTTGTAGTTGGCGACAATGCCGCATCCAAAGTGGGTGACTTGTTTTGGTTCGGTCCCCTCAAACCTCTTGCCAAATTGATGTTCCAAACCCCAATGGTCAATGCTTTTATCATGGGCTCTTTTGTCTATCACGACTACATTTGGTACCCGATGCAAGGTCGTAAAGTAGTCGACAAGTGGCTGGCCGAAACTGAATGGGGCAAGCTCTTTTTGGAATATGGAAATCCTTTTGATCCTACTCGTGCCCCACAAACTGGTAAGCGACAAGCAGTCAAAGACATTTTTAGCAACTTTATGTAAATCTAACGCCTTATTTACTATTGAACGCAAAAGCCTCTAACGAACACAAACGTTAGGGGCTTTTGTCGTTAACCATGATGAATATAGATAACAAAAAAGCCCCGCTATGCGAGGCTTCTGTACAGCAAGTGTATGCTTATTCAGCGGACTGTTCACCTTCCGAACTATCTTCCACATAATCATCACCATGATGCTTATCAATGCGGAAAATCACCCGTCGGTTGTTGTGACGACCTTCTTCGGTGTCGTTGGTATCAATCGGCTTTTCTTCCCCAAACCCTGTGGCGTCCAAACGTTCTGGGTCCACCCCTTTGGAAATGAGGTACTTCATCACTTCATCGGCTCGATCTTGTGAGAGTTTCTTGTTGTAAGCATCATCACCTTGAGAATCCGTGTGCCCTTCAATGTGTACCAATTCAATACGCTGGTGATGGTTTAGGATTTCAGCAACCTCATCAAGCAACTCGTGAGACCGTTCATCAATGATATGAGAGTTGGTTTTGAAGAATACCTTATCCAAGATTTCCAAGTCATGGGTGACTTTGGATTCTTTCGCCACCAAGTGTACCACTTCAGTATCATTGGCCACAATGGTTACGATTTCATTTAACATACGATAGCCATGTGCCTGTACCATCACTTCGTGCTCACCGGGGATTAATGGCACCACATACCCAGAAGGTTGCATACTAGCGCCTTTGATCCCGTCAATTGACCAAGTGGCATGGGGAATCACTTTGTCCAATTCATCGCGCACAATGACTTTTAACGATCCCATGATGGCATCCATTTCAATCACCACGTCTTGTTCGGCTTGATCTTTGATATCTACGACCATTGGCTCGGCAGTGTATCTTGGATCATCTACATCGATTTCCACTGAACCAGCTTGCATGTAGAATGAGGTATGACCAGGTCCCGAAAACTGACCATCAGCAGTGGTCCAATGTGCATCACGGATTTCGTGTCCCAAGTGATCCATCAATAGGACATTGACTTTGGTGGGGTCAGGACAACCGTCTTGGTCTTCAAACCCATCGATATCTTCTGGGGTTGCCGGACAGATATCAGAGTGATCAACCACCCCATCACCATCGGTGTCGACCTCCGTTTTATGTAGGAAAGATACCGAGAGAACACCGCGCCAATCAGGTGTCGTCATACCTTGAGAGACCCCCTTGGCAACCCCTGCACGGACTTGGTAGATTTCATGCACCGCATACCAACCACTGAGCATGGCTTCCATTGCCAAACCATCTTCGGTCATATGGTCATACAAACCAGCCATGTTGTATTCCAGTGCCACCCCTGACGTTCGTTCCTCATTAAAAGGATGACCATACCCAACGCGAGCCAACAATTGGTTACCCCAAGTGATCGACTCTGTTTCGACTTCAGGTTGTTGACGGTGACCAAGATTTAACGCCAATACAGAACGTCCCAAATGAACATCCATCGCCCCTTCCACTTCAAACATCAAACCATCAGTTCCCAATGGAGAAGTCGTGGTACTGGTCGGTAAAGAGGAACGAGCATTGATGGCCATTCCAATACGATGCTTGTTACGATCCAACAGTTGCATTTTTACATCTGCCATCATTTCACCAAGACCCAGTTCACTAATCTCAGAAGTGGATACACCGAGTACTGAGTCACCAG
>CAKZLX010000483.1 GCA_937127265.1 uncultured Pseudomonadota bacterium | reverse complement strand
CCCGTAAGCATGGTTACCTCTGAGCCCATTTTCTACGAGAACTTCAGTGGTGATTTCTTCGGTCACAGTAGTGCCGGTGAAGCACGGGAAACCCTGCTCTCTTGCCTTCTTGAGCTATTCAAACACTGTATCATCATTGACAAACCAGCTGGTGTCCTTGTACACTCACATCCACGATTTCCCAATGAGATTCCATTGGTACAACGGCTGCGCGATCAAATTGGACAGTTGGTGTGGCCGGTGCATCGACTGGACCGACAAACCTCCGGTTGTCTGATCTTCACCACCGACAAATCCCAGATTGAACCATTGGCAGAGGCGCTACGACAAGGAAAGAAAACCTACTGGGCATTTGTACGGGGTGTCTTTCCACAGGACGAAACGGTACTGGTCGACACCCCCATCAAAGGCAAACGGGCACTTTCCGAAGTCCGTTGTTTGGCCCGCAATGCCAAACCACGGTGCTCGTTGTTGGAAGTCAAACCCAAAACTGGTCGCAATCACCAAGTCCGACGCCATGTTCGTGACCTTCACCACCCCATTTTACACGATGGGGATCATGGAGATTCTAGGGTTAACCGTTGGTGGCGAGAAAACAGGGGACTGACCCGTTTGGCTTTGCATGCCGCAGAAATCCATCTGGTTGTAAACGATCAGCCTCTTTGTGTCCAAAGTCCCCTACCCACAGACTTACAATCGGTATTTGAAAAGTTCGACTGGTGGGATACTATGGCAACCTGTTTGCGATAACCTTGACACCTTGCTCTTTTTGATATAGGTTAAAGGTATCTTTTGGTGCCCTTTTGGGTGAAACAGGGAAGTTGGTGTGACTCCAACACAGCCCCCGCTACTGTATTTTGGGTGCGCTCCTCCATCATGCCACTGGTCTATTTGGACTGGGAAGGTCGACAGAGTGCAACACCCAATAAGTCAGGAGACCGGCCAAGAGATGCATCCGGTATCGGTGGGATACCAATGGTGTACAACCCTATCAACTTTCTGACGCACAATAACAATAGGTGTGGTGTATCTATACCTAGGCGCCAACAACACGGTTCAACAAAAGGAGTTTATGATGAACACGTTATTACTGACCCTCTTCGCTTGTGGAGAGAAATCGGAAGACACAGGATTCTTTGATACCATCGAAGATACCGCCAATGAAGAAACCAATCCAGAAGATACTTCGGAAGATACCGATACCAACACCGAAGACACCAATACTGGTGACGTGATTGATATCTTGGGTACCTTCAGTGACTTTTGGGGTGGCACACAAATCATTACCGAAACCACTTGGTCTGATGGATATGGCTTTGTGTTCAACATCTCTCAAATTGACAACGAGATGGGCTATCTCTTGGCACAAAATGACATGGGTAACAACGACATCTACGAAAATGATGAAGACTTTGGTGGATTGTGGAGCAAGTTCCAGTGGACGATCAACGAAAATGGTGGTTTGTACTACTGCCAGTCAATCTACAATGCCTCTAGCGAAGAAGATGCCATGAGTGCCAACGCCGACCCTGCAGATTTGGAAATGGGCTGTGGTGGTTTTGGTTGGACCGAATTGCGTACACAATTGGACTTAAATGGTGACTACATCGACAACTTTGGTACGCCTCACAACATAAATGCCTTTACTTGGATGATCAACACTTCGATGTTCCACATTTTGGAATCCAGCAATGATGAAGACTGGGCGGTGGCACAAAACGATGCCGTCTACAGTTACGACCCTGACATGTACAGCAAGTTTGAATGGATGACCGATGCCGAAGGTGTCACCTATTACTGCCAAACAGCCTACAATGCGACCTCTCCTGAAGAAGCCAAAGCAGCCATGGCTGACAAAGCCGACTTGGAAACAGGTTGTGGTGGTTTCTCTTGGTCTAGTTTGACTGCCCAAGGCCAATAATCATCTCTCCAATGTGCATGAACCTGAATGACACATTTGGGTTTATGCACAGATTGTAAGGATCTGTATGTGGTTTTTCACCCTTTTCCTCGGCTGTGAAGAGACAACCAAAGCTTCTCTATCAACCGACACATCCACGGAATCTCTCCTCCAAGATACGGGACTGTCATTAACGGACACTGGATTGGAAGAAGAAACTGAGTGCGATCCACCCCTCTATCAACCCTACCCCTTTGCCACCACTGTGGTCGATGTCAACTATGGTGAAGGGGCTGGTTTTGGACAGGATTTGATGCCCGATATTGTGTTGGGAGCACCGATGGGCTTTGGTGATGGTCGTGGTTCTTTGGACGTCTTGACCTTAGGACACCAAGGCTCCATCACCCTTGCCTTTGATCTGACGATTGTGGATGGAGAAGGTCCCGATTTTATTGTGTTTGAAAACCCTTTCATTGGTTGGTTGGAAACTGGTATCGTCTCGGTCAGTCAAGATGGTGAAACATGGCACACTTGGGATTGTGACACCACCGATGTCCAAAACAACTTTCCCAATTGCGCAGGCGTTGGGTTTGTCTATTCTCACCCTGACAACTGTATCGATGCTCGAGATTGGATGGAGGCTGGTGGTGATGCCTTTGATCTGGCCGACTTGGGTATTGAATCTGCCAATTTCATCCGCATTGTCGATTCAGGCGCCAACATCCTAGGGGGATTTGATTTGGATGCGGTGGTGATTGTGCACGGAGAATGAATTACGATTTTCGTCGCAACCCAAATACCATCAACCCACCAAGCCACACGATATCGGTTGCATTGGTCGTACACCCTACCTTTCGCCGCAAACTTTGTTCATATTGGGTGTCAATAAACAGTGGTTCGCTACGATTGCCAGCCCAGTCATAGAGTGTGATCTTTACATAGTGATGGGTATCCAAAATGCTTGCCGAAACGGTCGTATCACAGAGTCCCTCACCGACACCCAAATCGATCTGCTCGCCATACACATAGGTTGGTATCCAGACTTGATGCGGTGCCGAAAAAGTATCATCCGCAGACAGTTCCACAAAGGCAAACTGTACATCGGCATCCACCTCCGCAAAGGCAAATACCATCATATCGGTATCGCCCCAATCCGAAGAAGATGTTTCTCTATCTACCGACAGGAGACTTGGCGTTGATGGTGGGGTGCCATCCATCTGTTCACCTGTTTTGAGATAAGCAAACTTCACATCCGAATATTCAACCGATTGCAACTGGTAATCGGTATTGGGAAGCAATGGCTCTGTCGGTATCATCTGAAAAGCATTGGTGGAAATTTCATACCAATCAACATCCACCGAGAAGGCCTCTCCTTCTTGGTAGAGCGCCCAAAAACTGTTGGGACTGCTGGTCAAAGCCAAGGGACGGAGATTTAAGGGTACATTGTCCCATTCCCCGTTCGGCATATGCTTGGGTCGAAAATCACAATCCAAAGCCTCTGCCAGTGACAATAACGATAACAACACAATCATGACATCTCCCAATACACACGCACAGTCTATCGATACAACAATTATTTATTCTCTCCTTGGTCCATTGTCATCGCAATCGGATGTCGAAAATAAATTTGGCACGATACAAAAGTGGACTATGTACCATAACAATTGTAATTATTTTGTGATGGATAAACCGTTATGAATTACCACTACACTGATTTCGTCAATGAAAAATCGGTGCTCTTTCGAGAGTTTGAACCCTTTATCCAAACTTGTTCACTCAAAGAGTTCCTGCACGTATTCAAGTTTCCATTTTTGGTGGGTGCCGATACCTTTGCTGGCAGTATTGGTGACGACAGTGGACAAGACACCGTCCAGTTCCAAATGGCAGAAGATCCCTGCGAGACACAACATGATGGCAAAGCATGCTACGTCAGCAAACGACTGTTCTACCTTTCGGTGGATGATCGAAACGTGAAAAACATGCAACTGTTTCACGTGGGACGAACTATCAAAAGCAACATCACAATTGTTGACTATACCATCTCCAAAAACCACGCTTTTTTAAAATACGAAGGTGGTCAGTTCTCGATCAAAAACCTCAGTACCACCAATGTCACCCTCCACAACAATGTGGTTCTAGATGATACCGAAGAATATACCCCCGTGGAGTTTTTGGACAGCATTGGCTTTGGACGCATGCGATTTGTATTGGTAAAGCCCTTGCATCTGTTTTTGCGTTTTCGCACCTCCTATTCTTTTGATCAGGACTTGGAAGCCGAACTGCCCAACATGCTACGGTTTACTGCAGCTCGACTGTTGAGAAACATCGCCAGCATACACAAAATCGACAGCACCGATAAAAGTCGTCGAGCCCTTTTGCATGAACTGATTGATACCGTACCCTCAGAGCAACTACTGATGGAATTGTTGTAAGTCCTTAGCCAAGCAAATCGACGAGATAATCCACAAAGACCTGCTCTTGCTCTCGCAGTCGATTGGGCTCATACCAAAATGTCCCTTTAATGCCTCGATCCCCTTTAAAATCCATGAAGTTGTAAAACTGATAGGGTACTCCATCGATAGACAGCACAATCGGTTTGTGATCCAACGTAACTGCCCGAGAAAAGGAATTGTGGTGTTTCCAAGGAGTCTCGGTTGGAGTACACATCGTCGCAGGCTGATTTGATTGCAACAACCGAATCTCTCCTTCGCGTATACAAACCAAACCGTCTTGATCCACTGCTTCCACCTTCATCTGTTCGGGTAGCACGGTCACCATACTTTCGGCGATTTGCGCTTCAAACTTGTGGATTTGGTTGTTGGCAAAGGGTCGATGGGCGTATCTTTTTTTGCGTACTCGAACCATCGGAAAGACAAACTGTACCCCCAACTCTTTTGACCAGTCTACCAACATTTGAATGGTCGAGTCCATGCCAAGGGTAGCGGAAACTGAATCGGTCAGGTCAAAGTTCACATCGCCAAAAAACCAGTCTCTTTGTGTATCAAAAGCATCGCTGGTCAACCAACGATACAACAGATCACGATTGACCGGTGCCTTTTCTACCTCACTGGTTCCTGAACTGGTATGACCAATCCATACCTTTGGATGTTCGGGAGACAATACTGCATGTACCTTGAGTTCTTGGATACTCTGTTGGTTTGGAATTGGAAGACTGATGACTTGTTGGAGACCAATTGTGGTCGATGCATTGTAGACAACCACTTCCTTCAAATGGGTTTGTGGATGAAGTGGTAACAAGGAATCCTGTGAGGTTTCAATACCATAGCTCACCCCACCAATTTTGGTGATTTGTTGCAACAAAGTCTCTTCTACCTGTTCTTGAGATACTGGATGGGCAATCTCGAAACCACCGGCATCTTGGGTACGAAATACCGATAAAAGTTTAGACAGCAATTTGCCCAACGGATAGGATTTGTGTGGGACTGTACATTGTTGTTGCTCGATATGCTGTCGATATTCGGGTAAACTAGCCGCGAGCAAACAGGACTTGGCTCTGTCAAAAATCGGTTGAACAAGGGGGGCTGAGACAAGTTTTTTTGGATCAAGTGTCATAGAATCTCCGATAACAGAAGGTAAAGATAAAAGGAACATGTCGCCAACAAAATGACGACATGTTGATTCAGAAAACAGTCGTTTGTTTATTCGTCATCATCGTATCGGGGGCCGTACCAACGATACTCCATGTCGCTATCTTCATGGTGGCGCTCTTTTTTGATGTTGATCAAACGCTCATACTCTTCTTTACTGATGGGCTTGGCGACTCGTAAAAAACCCTGCAACCGATCTTCGGTAATGGTTTCTTCATTGGGTAACTTTTCCCACCAAGCATAGAAATTGGGACTGATTGGTAAAGTTTCAGGACTCGTCCAAATCCAGGCTTTGGTATAAGAACCAGACAACCATTCATTAGTTCCCACACAGTATATAAAGTACTTTGGAAATGTATCTTCTACAGGGGTGGTTTCAGGCGGTGGGATGGGTGGCGTTTGGTGTTCAGCCATGGTGTTTTCTCCAGTTTTGAGGGTTGATGTTGGGGTGGTTGGGGTATTGTTGTCATTGGATGTTGACATGGGTATTGCTCCTACGCAAAGAAATGGAAAATAGATTGGGTTCAATGCCTCCTCATTGAACCGTATGAACAGAAGTGATTAAAAGGTACTGATAAATTTGGATAGGCTGGGGTCTCGGTCGCAAAAGAAATGCATCAACGAAGTGGTGGTCATCGGCATGTTTTGCATCCAGTGGGGATAGTGTGGTCGTCTTTCCCATCGCCTGGGAGCAGACCACCAAACATCGGTCAGGCCAAGTTTTTGTACAAAACGATATAGTTGTTGATGAGGAAAACGAGGCCACAATCGCTGGGTTGTTTCGATGTACCAGAGCACTTGAAGCAACTGCGCTCTCATTTCGGTTGCGGTCAAAACCCGTGTATAGTTTGGAATGTCTATCGGTTTTAGACTATCGCTCATGGTATCAAAGAGGATGGGGTCTTGGACATTGTACAGGCTACCAAGCCATTCAAAAGAGGATTTTGGATACAGTTCATACCCAAACTTAAGCAAGCGCTCGGCTGAAATCGGTATCCAGTAATCTTTGGGGTTATGACGCCAACATCGAAGAGCAAGGTAGCGTTGTCCATCTTGCGATTGAGTGAGATAACGAACGCCTTTTGATACCAACACCTCTGCATTGTCAAAGTCTACCACCGGTTCTATTCCCTGATCGAACCAGGATTGAAAGTCCGGCAAGGAATTGGGTAACTGCCGAAAGGTATAGATTGAACTTCTCAGTTTGAACTGAATATCGTGGAGTTGCAACAGCACATCTCCCCACTCCAATTCATCCAGACCAACAAAGAAGCAAGCATCATCAACCACCCGACCATTTTCAGACCAAGATTGCGGTCGACCAGCGTTTGCTTTCCAGTACACTTTGAAGCCAAAGCCTCCATACTGTACCCGACAGAGATGTTTGGATGTTCGGACAC
>CAKZLX010000482.1 GCA_937127265.1 uncultured Pseudomonadota bacterium | reverse complement strand
CACGTTTCCAAGCACCAAATCAATCATGATGGCGACTCCTGCCGCCTCCAGTATCCGAGACATTCCATGTCGCTGGGTTACGTGAGAAATCTCGTGGGCAAGGACACCCGCCAGCTGTTCTGGTCTTTCGGTGTCTTCAATTAGACCGGTATAGACGACGATGTATCCACCGGGGAGCGCATAGGCATTTTGGATATCGGCATCGATCACGTGAACATCAAATTCCCATTCTTCTTGGATGTTGGCAGTCAATTTATCGACAATCTGTTGCACCGGCTGTACGATGACCGCCTCTTTGACCTCTGGTCCTTCTTTATCCATGGCCTCACCAACAAACGCACCCAGTTTCACATCGGCTTCAATCGGAATGAATCCCACCAACCGTCCACTGATGCTTTGGATCGAGGCAAACAGTCCCAACCCCACCACCACAATACCAGCCAGCAAACCACCCCACAACATCCATCCATTGCGACTGGCTTGTTGTTTTTGAAGCAGTATCTTTTCCACTTTTCGTAGTAAAACAGTTTGTTTGAGCAGATCCAGTATCAATGGAGATTCGGTAAACAAAGTGATTTTGCCTCCATCAAACTTGATGAACAACATTTTACCAGTTGCCCCTGCCAATTCCAAGTCTGCCTCGTCCAATTGAAAGGTAAAGGTTTGCGCATTGGCAGTGTGGGCGGTGATTCGATCACGGTCGAGATCGAGATCAAAGGTAGCCGAGGCACGTTTGGTGGGGATATCGGGGTGGTATAGTCCCCCTTCAATTGGTTGTGACATGAAAACTCCGTACTGGGATGTTCTATCATAACCCTTGATGATACTGAATTCGAATGGGTCAGTATTTGGTCATCCCAGAAAAAAGAACGTGCTACACTATGGCAAACCTTGCAACGGTGATGCCAATGACACCCACTATTCACCCCACCACTGCTCAACTGGCCAATTACCCTGTATTGGAAGCGTGTCGTCGCCTCGCGCAGGAACACCAAGAGGCTTTTGGACCAACTTCCATGGACTATCTACAACTCTGCCCCCAAACCCCTTCGGTAATGACCGAAACCCTATTGGAAGAATTGCAGACTGAGTTTCCCCATACTCGATTTCAATTACACGCCAATGTTCGGGTGCAACCTGGACTGTTGATCTTTGATGCCTCCTCTTACAGTGCCTCGACACATTGGTATTTTGAACGTTTGGCTGAATTAAGCAAATTCCTCAATGCCCCAGCTTACTCTCTGCACTCGGGCAGACGCAAGAACTGCTCAATGAACCAACTCTTTCGCAATGTCGAAGCCATACAAACCCTTTTTGAAATGCCAGTGGTACTCGAAGGTATGTACCCCACCCAAAATGACCACCAAGTATGGCTGGTGAGCAGTTGGAAAGAATATCAGATGGTGATGAGTTCGGGACTCTTTTATGCCATTGACCTCAGCCATCTCAACATCGTCGCCAGCACGGAGGGAGAACGTCCAGAGCAGGTCTATGAACTGATCCGCCACCCCAATTGTTTGGAAGTGCATCTTTCACACAACAACGGCAAACACGACCGACATCGCCCCATCAACGATACCATCTGGAACAATCTGTGGTGGAAAGCCCCTTGGCTCGAAGGACTCAAAGCCCGACAAAAGCAACCGCTACACTTCACCGAAGGGCTCTACCAAACCCGTTCACACAGACACAACCTTTCTACCACAAGTCAAAGGAAACATCATGTCCAAAGAAGCAGAACTACACAACTTTAAACGCATTGTCGAAAATATGATCACTGAGGAGTTGGGGCTACCACTCAACGCACCCACTATACTGATTTGGGATGCATTGACCAAGTCACTTTGGCCTCGACAAACCGTTGAAACTTTTGAATACAGTATCCTTGCACACAACCGTGGTTATGATGCGCTCTATCTACTGTATCAGTTAATCGGCGAACTCATTTTGGAAGCCGAACAGAAAGGGGACTATCTCTTTGAAGATGGTAGCTCCCTAGAATGTATGGAAGTAGACTCTGGATATACTTATGATGATGGCTGTTGCATATTCAGTCGTTTTGGTCTCAACTTACAATCTACCACTGGACACTCACTGACCCTCAATGACTGGTTTGACGACTCAGAGGCACAAGTGGCATCGGTTCTCAGTTCTTTGGGTGTGCAGGATGTCTTGGGGGATATCTTTGGAGAAGACTCTCTCTATGCAGGGAACTACCCATTGTTAGGACAATTGACGTCTCCTAAAAAAAGCACCATCTACGAATTTCCATCGGAAAAGGGTATTGAAGTCTCAAGTTTGATCAAAAGACCTTCTACATCCTATGCCGAATACATTTCTGGAAGCGTCTCCGACAATCCAGACGTTCAACACGCGTTACTCCAACTCTTTGCGTCACCTCAGAAATGGAAAAAGTGGATCCACGACTACATCCCCAAGCATCCTGAGCTTATCGATATTCTTTTTCCAATCCGAGAGTCAGATGGTTATCGACGAATGAATGATTTCTGTACGTCTTTTGGCTGGACAATGCACCAGACAAACCCAATCAAGGTGGACATCGCCCTCACTTGTCCTGAAGAACAGAACCACTACAACCAAAACTGGCTGTTTCCATTGCACCTCTTTCGAAATTTGGAACCCGAAACTCAACAAGCCCTGCTCAAACGCATTCCCAACGTTCAAGATCGATCCAGTAAACTGTTCTGGCTCAAAGATGATGAAGGCATCATCTCTGAGATCCCTCGATTCTCCAAAGCCATTGAGGCTGGAAATATCGTATTTGAAGACATTGACACCGATGCTACTGAGGTTCTCCTGCTCACAGAAGTTCCCTCTATTTCAGGAGTCATCGATCGTCTACCGAATGCTGAACGCATCGAAATATACCAGGGATGCGAAACGGTAGGGACGATGAGCACCCCAAACACCTCTCTCAAAGCCCTTCATCTTTACACCTACGGCCTTAAACAGCATTCCTCAATTGATGAAATCCTTGCTCTCTGGGCACAATGTCCAAACCTAGAAGAGATCACTGGTGATTGGATGCAGGAGGGTCTAGAACTGACATCCAAAGAAGACATCGCAGGGTTTGTATCCTCTCTTGTCGAACTCAAAGCATGGACGGAGACTGAAAATGCAAAGAAGGTTCTATCCTTATTACAACATCACCAAGACACCTTCTATCAACAAGCAAAGGAACTGTGGTACAGCATTCGTCCAAATGCGAAAGCCGAAATCAAACTCTACAACGACTGTAGCAAGTTCTTCATTGAGAACTGGGGGTGGAGCCTCAAAAATGCCCTCAATTCGATTGATGATACCATCAAAGAAGAAAAGACAAATACAACCAACAATCAGACGGAGTGCCATTACGGATACGACAACGAATGCGAAACTCCTACACTCGACCTATCTAACAATCCAAACCTAGAAAAGATCACCCTCTATGCACAGACCAAAATCACCAAAATTATTGTGACAGGATCTCCGAACATCAAAGAAATTTCGATTGATGGTGTCAATTTCCTCGAAGAAATCATCGGTCTTGAAGAGTGCGTACAGCTCACAAAAATGCGCCTACAAGATTCGACTGGAACGCATGAACATCAAAATGAAAAGTGGGGATATTTTGAAGGCTCTGGACAGTTTGCCTTCACCAATTTCAAGTGGAGACAATTTGCCCAGCAAGTGGAGGCTCTAGAATCCCTGACATCGCTCACCATCATCAGTAGAGAAACCAACATCCAAGGCTGTGTCTTACCTTCCAAACTGGAAACGTTGATTGTTCGCGATGGACAACGCTTTGACGTCACCTTTCCAGATTCTCTGAAGGAACTCTTTCTCAACCCCAGTGCCAATGACCAAGTCAATGCCATCTTTGCCTTGCCCAGTATTGAACGAGTGGAATTGATGCCAACAATCAGTGTCCTTCCGAAGATGACTTCGAATGTACGGCAACTCAGCATCGATACAACCGATACGGAATCTCTTGCCCACTACAGCAATCTGGAAACCTTGGATCTGCACGCCAAAACGACAGACCAAACTGTGCTATCTCCACTCAGCACCCTGAATCTGAAACGGTTCTCTGTATTGCTATCCACAACCTATCCCAACTTGTCTGAAGGTGGTCTGTTTGGTACATATTGGGCGAAAGATCTACCTGATCTTTGGGCATCATTGAACTAACTTATATCCATCACAACACCCCTTAAGGATGCCAGCGCAAAAGGATACCCATGACAAACCCGAAACTCGCCCCTTATGATGAGTATATTAAACTAATATCAAGTGATTGGTTTAACAATCCTGATCTGGTAGCAAACAGTGCCCGTAAGATACTGGAATGCATCTTTATTTGCTTGTTAACAGAGCATGACATACCAATTCCAAAGGTGCCACAGTTGAGTACGCTCAACAAATCACTCAAAAAAACACCCGTCAAGATACCTAGCCAAGTAGAGATCTCATTTGGTACTGTTTGGCGAATGGGAAATGATGGTTCTCATTATCGAACAGCCAGCATTAGTCAAACAGAAGCGATGACCTGTTTCAGCGCACTCTATACTTGTGTGGAATGGTACACCCACACCTATTTAGAACGTCCAGAATTACCTTTACCTTCTCCAAAAGAACTCATTCAAAAACGCAACTCTATTGCAGGCTACAAAGCGATCTTATCCAAGAGTATTGAAGATGGAGTAATATCTCTTGATGAGGCAGAGATATTACATCACTATCGGGAAAATAACCATCTGCAATTAAACGATGTTGAGGACTTACATAAAGACATGCATTACACAGAAATGTGTCGCAAAGGCCTACAACAACTCATCCAAGAGGAAGCCAACCAATTTGGAGAAGATATAAGTCAACTCCTTCTGCGTTTTTTTGAAGTCACCAGCCTTGAACAGACTGACATTAATGATCTATTAGAATCCCATGCAACAAAGACACATCCGTCTTCAAGTTCGACGTCACCATCTACTGCTTTTAACCCACAATATCTAACGCTGGGTCTCGTTCTGTGTATAGCGATCGGATTGTTTTACACCCAAACCCATCCAACACAAATCGTTGGTAGTATAACCACTGCAGTCCCAACAGAATCTGCAAACAACCTTCTAGGACAGGTGGTCTGTCGAACACCCGATCAACGTATTCACACAACCAATATTGACTTTTATCTACCCGACATGAAGCGATTGCACGCTGTACGTCTGATCGATGACGATATCGAAGTATTAACGACCTTGAACAATACAGTGTCGATTGTTCGAATTCCATTAGCAAGTGAAACGGCAGCACCATGTTTATGGAGTGAAGCCCCCAACCTATCTGCAGGAAAGATATCTTTTGGTGATCTGAACAATGATGGATTTACAGATATAATGACAACCAGATCTGGAACATTACCCTTTGGCGAAGACAGTAAACTCGATTGTTCAAATATCGTCTCGGCTACCAATACACAATTTTTAATCTCCACCCCACTTCTCGATATTAATTCTGATATCTCTGGACGTGCAGATCTTCCACTCTGTCAAAATCGAGGACTGTTCAAATATAACAATATGCTCGGTGATGCTTGGGGACTCGAAGTCGTCAACGGTTCTATCGTGGATATGGATGAAGATGGTGATTTGGACATCCTACTCGGCGATCAGTTTTCACTCTCCCATCAAGTGCTGTGTAACTGTGAAGCGGAGGTCACAAATGAAGAAACCTGCCTAAAAGATGCCTTGGCCCCAGCGGAGTGGCAACAATCTGTCAATCCTTTTGCTTATGGACGTATAGGTATCTTTGACGACTATTTGAAACGTGAGTCACCTCATCAGCATTTAACCTTACGTTCAGATGGTGGCATATTAATTGGAGAACTCAATGGAGAAGTCGGCAAAGACCTACTGGTGATTAAAGACCCCACCAAATATGAAGCCTGGCTTGCCACCTCCACAACAGAAGGTGAAATGGTCTGGCAGCATCAAGGGCGCCAAGTTGAGACTCACTACATCACCGAAATGTACGATAAAATAAAGCCATCTACGCTGGTTGATGTAAACGGTGATGGTTTGGATGACTTGGTCTACTACAATGATACCCATATGGGATTGAAGTGGATTCCAAACCAGATGAATATTGACACGAATCCTGGTTTATTCTTTCAAAAGAGAAAACAACTTTTATTTGAAACCACCAAACCAATCAAAACATTCAAGGGCACCAACATCGTTTCCAATACTGGTCATCAAAAATATTTCGATACACTTTGCCAATCGAAATATGAAAAAGCAACCGCCCAATCTTTTGTTTTGTACCTCCAACAATAAATATCACATGCACTGTATCACCACCATTCCCGAACCAACCCACTCCAACACCCACGACTGCATCGTTCACCAGGTACCTGCCCACAAGGACAATGTCATCTGGCTGATCGAATACGAAACGGGAATGTGTGCGGTAGTCGATGGTCCATCTGCCAAAGAAGTTCTCCCCTATATCGAAGCTCATAACCTACGTATCACCCATATCCTCAATACCCACACTCACGGTGATCACGTGGGCATCAATCGAGACTTGAACAAACGTGGATTGCTAGATGGTGTGGAAGTGATCGGTTGCCGAACCCGAGCAGTGGACATCCCACATATCACACTAGGTGTAGATGAAGGAGATGTGTTCACACTTGGAGACTTAGAGGTCACCGTTTGGCGGACCGAAGGACACATTGACGGACACCTCTCATTCCTCGTAGCAGACTTCGTCTTTTGCGGGGATACCATGTTCAGTGGTGGCTGTGGCTATTTGTTTGACGGGCCACCTGCCAAAATGCATGCGTCCTTACAACGTCTTGCTGGATTACCACCAACCACCTTTGTCTGCCCAGCTCACGAGTACACT
>CAKZLX010000481.1 GCA_937127265.1 uncultured Pseudomonadota bacterium | reverse complement strand
TCACTTTGCCGGTTGGTGAGTACATGGTAACCTTTACCGCTACCGATTCACATGGCTATCAAGGGGAACTGACATTTCCCTGGTCGGTCTTGCCACTGACCCAAATTGATAATGATGGCGATGGCTATACCGAAGAAGAAGGGGATTGTGATGATGCCAATCCTGCTTTGTATCCCACCGCTGAAGAATTGGTTGATCAAATTGACAACGACTGTAATGGTTTTGTGGATGATCAAACGCCTTATTTTGATGATGATGGGGATTGCTTTTGTGAAACCTTGCCCTGTAATGGTACGATTCTTGATCCATCGGCTTGTACGACCTTGCAAGGTGGCGATTGCAATGATGCCTCCAACTTAGATTCTCCCACTGCTGATGAACGATGTGATGGCTTTGACAACAATTGCGATGGTACGATCGATGAGTACTCGGCTGTTGATGCCACCGCTTGGTATGTGGACGCTGATGGGGATGGCTTTGGTTCCAGTAGTTTTATTCAAGCGGCATGCACCCAGCCGGCTGGATATTCTGGCAATGACTTGGATTGTAATGATAATGATACCAGTATCAACCCCAGTGCAACTGAATTGCCCAATGAGATTGATGATGATTGTGATGGGATTGTCGATGACAACACGGTCAATTACGATGATGACGGTGATGGTTTTAATGAAAACCAAGGTGATTGTGATGATACAACCCCATTGGTAAACCCTGGTCAGGTTGAGGTTATCAATGCGATTGACGATGACTGTAATGGGATCGTTGATGACAATACCGTAGTTTACGATGACGATGGAGATGGATTCAGTGAAAACCAAGGGGACTGTGATGACCTCAACATTGCTGTTGCCCCAAATTTGACTGAAATTTGTGGGAATGCGGTTGATGACAATTGCAATGGTACCCAAAACGAAATCAATGCCATCGACTGTACCGACTTCTATCACGATGCCGATGGTGATGGCTTTGGTGGCTCTTTCTATCCATCCGAGTGTTGGTGCGATCCCGGTGGAAATTCTGGCATGCTCAACGTAGATGCCGGCGGAGACTGTATGGACAACAATCTTCCGCGTTCATCAGACGTGTATCCTGGTCAAACCACATTCTTTGACGTTGATCGCGGTGATGGCTCTTTGGATTACAACTGTGATGGTACTGCTGAACAGTATAACAGTGCCTCCGGATCGTGTACGTGGAGTTGGGGAACCTGTGACATTGACAACGTCGGCTGGGTAGGTACAATCCCTGCCTGTGGTTCGACTGGCGAATTTATCAATGATGATGATCATTGCAGTGGTTTTTTCAACTGTGAAATCGATCAGGGTATTTTCCCGTACACCCAAACTTGTCGTTAATCGCAAGATGTAATGGCTGCAAAGGTAGGGGCTATTCGTCTGTCGACTGTTTCTTCAATTCCCACCAGTTGAACATTGCTGGTAATAAAAATAGATCGGCGACAATCGCGCTCAACAGCGTAATTGCGGTCAACATTCCAAAGTAGAAGGTGGAAGACAGTTCACTGGTAACCAATAATCCAAACCCACAAATGAGCAGTATCGAGGTGAGGATGATGGCATGTCCAGCGCCCTTGAGGGTACGTTCCATAGCCTCTATGTGCTCGTATCCCAAATCCCGTTCAGATTTATAGCGGGCGACAAAGTGAATGGTGTCATCGACTGCCAAACCAATCGCCACTGTAAACGAGACGATGTTGCTGACTTGCAAATCCCGACCGGCGAGCGCCAAAAATGCCAACGTGGCCAACAAAGGTAGAACATTGGGGATGAAAGCCAAGATGGTATGTACAACATTGCGTAAGAGGGCAAACAAAACAAGGGCGATAATACCAAATACCAGACCAACACTGCTCATCAGATCGCCAATCAGTTTGTCGATACCAATACTGGCCAACATCCCATCCCCAGTCACTCTCCACTGGATACCGGTACTTGTCAATTCTTGCTTGGCGAAGGTATCAAACTGTTCTTTGAAAGCGAGAAATTCCACTCCACCAATGTCCTTACAGAGCAATAGGATACGGGCTTGTCGTTCATCGCTTGACAGCACAGAACTATTGTCCAGTCCACCACCCAAGTCCAGCAAGAGTCGTTCTTGTGCCAGCATATCTTCTGTACTGGGTAGTCCCTTTGTTTCGGTAATGGCCTGATGAATTAAGCCTTGTTGACTGGCAATCGAGGATGTCCAGCGGATGAACTCTTGGTTTTGCAACCATGTTTCCAGTGTATGGATGTGGTGTAGATGTTCGGTGTTATAGAGTGATTGATCAGATTCCAGATGGATAAATACGGGTACAATACCACTCAGATTGTCTTCCATTGTTTCCAAGGCCAGTACGGTGGGGTGTTGGTCATCGTACATTTCCAAAATGTAGGAATTGGCGGAGACGGTGTTGGCAATCCAGCCCAATCCCAGCGCACAGAGGGTTGATAAACAAATGATCAGGTACTTTCTGGTCATGGTGAAAGTATGAATCCACTCAAATGTTTGGGTCCACTGTGGTTGTTCTGCCAAGTTCTTTTCAAATACGACATCCGGAATAAACCGAAGCCACAAGGGAATGAGAACCATAATTCCGATGTAAGTTACAGTGACAGCAACCCCCGCATGAAGTCCAAAATCTTGAATGACTACAGTATCGGCAACCAACAACGAGGCAAATCCACCCGCGGTGGTAAAGGTTGTTAAAAAGCAAGCACTGGTCATTTCTTCCAGGGTTAGCGCCAATGCCCGTACAGCATCAGTGGTGAGCGCTCTTTCTTCACGATATCGTGAGACCAAATGTATACCATCGGCAATACCAATCACCATGGCAATTGCCGGCACCAACATCGAGAGGATATTAAAGGTGACCCCAGATACAATTAGCAGTCCTACCGACCAACCCATGGCAATCTGTACGGCCAATACCGGTGCCAATGCCAAGTGTATACCGCGAAATAGCCAAACGATGGTGATGAAAAACATGACGGCAGAGACGGGTACATAGAACATTTCGTCTTCAAGCATCAAATCGACAATCTCGGTTCGTATGTGGGGTACCCCAGTAAGTTGCCAATGGATATCGCGGGGTGGGGGATGATTTTCCAAGATAGAACGCAACTCGTGGTGGATTGGCTTTAGGTCCGCCACTTTTTCCTTTTGTTTGTCGATGCGAATCTGGATGATTTGGACATCACCAGTTTGGTTACTGAGTAGGTTTCGAAAAATGGGTTGGGACTGTATAGACACCCATGGTTCGACTTGTTCCCAAGTGGTACTCACCTCCAATAGACCATCATCACCTTTCAGAAATGGTGCATTGACCAAGGATAAGACTTGGGTGATGTGGTTGGCTTTTTCCAATTGCTGATGTGTATTTTCTAACCATTGTTTACCCTCCACAGAGGTCAGTCCGTCACCTTGGAGCAGTACCAAGATGTCGTTGTCTTCCCGTCCAAAAGTCTGTTCTACCTCTCGGAGGTGTTGAACCATCTCTCCATCATCCAAAAATATCGACTGGGGGGTAAAATCGAGAGGGATACCTTCGGTGGAGACATGTTGATAGACTTTCCAGCCCAACAAACCACTCGCCACTGTCAAGAAGAGTACGATTTGCCAGCCAAATTGGTGTAATAATTGTGCCCACTTGGCATACAGTGGTTTGGGGGTACGGTTTTGGTGGGAGGACATGACTACCTTTCAGCGACGGTTGAATCCGAGGGGTCGTTGTCAACGGGGTACTGTTCTAGAATCGATGAGACTTTCAGTAGGGCGAAGGCACCCAACCCTACACCAAGCCACAAAGTAGCCACGCGAGTGAGCAGAGCAGCAGTCACCGCTTGTCCTTCGGTCACCGTTAAAAACTGCAAAGCCCCTCCGACCAAAGCACCATCTGCAACACCCAAACCGCCAGGCATTGCCGAACCGGCAACAGTTGCAAAAGCATAGAGAAAGAAACAGACATCAAATCCAGCCTCGACGCCCATGCCTTTAAAGATCAATTGAAAAGCCAAACACTCCGCACCCCAAGCAATGACACTCAAAATGACTGTCCACAATAGGGGGATCGGTGCCACACAAGTTCGCATGGCATCAATCATCTCCGAGATTTTTGGGACCAGTTTGTTGAAGACGGGTAACGGTGACAACAAACGCAAGATGCCATCAGTGGCAGATTTACTTGCTAAAACCAACAATCCCAGTCCAGTCAGTACAGCCGGAATTATCAACCACTCGATTTTGTCCGCCGCATAGGTCATCACACCTGCACCTGCCAAAATCAACATGGCAATCCCATCGGTTAATCGTTCGGTGATCAATGCCGGAATTGTACGGGCCATAGGTGTTTGGGTGACCCTTCTGACAAAATAGGGTTTTAACAATTCACCGGCTTTACCGGGTGAGATGGCCATTGATAAACCAGCGATGAAATTCCAAGCATCCAACACCCAAGGAATCTGCACGTCCAACCGTCCCAATAAATAATGCCACTTTACAAACCGCAGAGCATAATTGCTGAGGGTCAATCCAACTGCCGCCACGAACATCCACCAGTTGAAAGTGCTCAGTTGTTCACGGATATCATCCAGTCCGGACCAGACACTAAATCCCACGTAGAGGAAAATACATACAACAATGGCAATCACTACCCAACGTTGAAATTTGGCCAATGAAACAGGTGTGCTTTCTGTGGACATGACCATTCCTTGGTGTAGCAGACAAAGTATGCAATTGGTATAAGGGGAATTGACTCAGTGCTTATTGAATCGAAATGCTTTTGACGTAGACCATTGATTTGACTTCATTTTGCAATTGTGCGTACAAATCTGGATTTTCATAGGCTTCGTCCCCGAGTCCCACTTCCACAGTATCTTGTTGCATCGCTCGGTAGTTTTGAATCCAAAATTCAACTTGGGTGTCATCGTCAAAGTAAAACTTCCATTTACTTTTGCTGTCGGCGGACCACTTTTTACCTTCGGAATCGACCACGGAAGTACTGGTTTTTTGGGTGCAGATATAGAGCCAAGGAATCCAGTCACTTTCGTATACACAACTGACATCACCAGACTTTGGAGAGGTGGACACTGATTTGATGTCGGTCCAAGCAAGGTCTTTGGCGGTGGAGCCTGATTCGGCAAAGATGGTGAGTCGGCTTTCGGTGTCATACCAATCTTTCATTCCATAAGAATCTGATGAGCGCTCGACTCGAATCACATGTCCAGATACAGTGTTACCATCAGAAAACGATAGTGTAGCATTGAAATCTACATTGGAAACGGGGGCGGGATCTGGCTCAGGGGCGATTTCTTCAACCACTTCTGGTTCTGGAGTGACTTCTTCGACTACAGGGGTAGTCACTGGGGCAGGAGTCTCCACTTCAGTTTTCTTTTCGCCACAGGCAAATGTCATCGTCAACAGTAATGAATTAAGCATCGTATTCTCCAAAGACAGTAGTATGATTTCAGTTCCACTATGTAGCACGTTATCGATAAAATTCAAATTGGGATACCGCTGTCGAAGGCCAAAAAACTAATTGATTGGGGTGAGAACAGGTTTGCCCTCTTTCATCAGAATACTTTCCTTGCCCCGTAGGAATTGTTTTAAGCGATTCAATATGAGTGTACGTCGCCAACCTTGGAGAATGGAGACACCATGTAAGGTGATGCCTTCAAGAATATCTTTGGGTAAAAGGAGCGTAGGGGCGATGTTGACTTCTTTGCTGAAAATATTGACCCACATTTTCAAGACTTCTGCACGTTCTTTTTGTTCAGGCGTGGGCAGTAAAAACTCATCGGTATCTTGGAGGGCATTCTTAATGACTTTGATGACGGTTTTACCGTGTCGTTTGATGAAGGTGGGGTGGATTCGTCGATTTTGGATGGCGTCGAGTGACTTGGGTTGTGTTTTGGCCAAATAAATCAAGATACTGCGTGACATGATGTAGTTCGGCGCTTGGTTTTTGCGAGAAGCCGTTTCCTCACGCCATTCCAATAGGTTGGTCAGGATGCGCTGTCCATTGATATCGAGGTTTTCAGCAATGCCCCAGTGGATCCAACTTAGTCCGACTGCTGGTGGAACAATTTGTTGTTCGACCATTTCGTGACAGGCTTCCCACATAGAGGCTTCCAATTGCAATTCGGGAGTGTCACGGTTCTGGATTTGTTGTAATAGTTCCGTATAGAGTGGAAACAGCAAACGTGCATCATCCGCAGCATAGCGTACTTGATCGGGATCAAGCGGGCGTTTTGACCAGTCTGTGAGGGTTTCGCCTTTGGATACTTCAACTTGAATGATCCGTTCGCATAAAGCTTGTAAGCCCATCGGGTAGCGGTAGCCTAAAAATCCAGCGGCTATTTGGGTGTCAAACAGTTTCGCCGGTCGCAATTGTAAATCTTGGTGAAGAATACGAATATCTTGTTGACCACCATGGGTAATCAATAGCGCACTACGCAAGGCTTCTCCGAGTGCTTTCATCGATACTGCTTTGGGGTCAACAATCCAGACATCCCCTTTGGCAGTGGCTATTTGGACAAGCATCAGTTCGGGGAAGTAGCGTTTTTCAGAATGGAATTCGGTGTCGATAGCGAGTACGTTCTCTCTGGCAATTTCCAATCGCATTTCGCGTAACTGTTCTGCCGTATCAATAAAAATGGTGCGTGGAGACATACAATACCTGAGTGTGTTATGGTGCAGTATACTAACGTTTTTTGTTGTTTTTGTCAACGATTACCGATACTTAGTATCGATGATAATATGCTGTGGAACGAATGATGATACCATTGCAATACACTGTCGACTGGGAAGACTCCTTGATAATGCAGCAGGTTTGTCGTGACCTCTCGGGTGATTGGTGTGCTTTGGTTGGTGCTGGTGATACGGCACTGTCGATGTTGCCCTATGTGCGAACGCTCACAGTACTGGGATATGGGGATGCCCAAATGGCTTTGTTGGAACTCAAGGCTCATTCGATTGCCCACTTGCACCCAGATAATGTGTATAATCTTTGGGGTGTTCATCCCAGTGGGCGTCGGGTGTTTGTCTATCATCAGTTGCGTGAGGTTCTGTCTGCTTCCACCAGAGGTTGGTGGGATCGTCATGAGTCGATCATTCGAGAAGGTATTCTTCAGTCTGGTCAGTTAGAGCAACGACATCAAGAATTGCAGGGTTGGATCAGGAAATTGAACTGTTCTACAATGGATGAGCAACCGATTCGATGGGGAAAGCGATGGTCGTTTTTGAGCAAGTTGTTTTCCGATTTGCCGATGTCAAATCTTGTTGAGGTTCCTTGGCATTCTTCGTGGCGACACATGATGCTCAACAGAGAATGGAATATCGATATTTTACAAACGGGCATCCCTTCGCTCAGCTATACTGGAATGTCCGAGATACAACCACAGTTACACCGATTGTCGTTTGGGCAAGAGTATCTTGGTTCATGGCTATCTAAGCAAGCCCCCGAGAGCAAGGATGGGGTCTATTTAGGACGGATTGTACAAAATGTTCTGGTTGCTTCGGATGGTCATGAACAGATATCGAATCAATTGTGGGATGCGATCCGTACAATCCTCCGTCCGGATGGGGTGGTGTGTTGTTGGCAAGAGGGCTATCCAGATACCGATCGATTTACCTGGGAGACCATCACCGATACACAAAGTGTTCACAGTCGAGTTTGTTGGGTAGGGCGACCTGTTTAAGATTGTAGTAAGGTGGGGGTTTTATTGCTCCAAGGTTGGGCAATCTCCAATTCTCGAGCCAGTTGCAACAAGGTTTTTTCGCCACCAAATTTTCCAACCAATTGCGAACCGATCGGTAGATTGTTCTCGTTCCAGTAGAGTGGAACCGAGATGCCTGGTTGTCCGGTTTGGTTAAAGAGCATGGTGTTCGGTGTTGCCGAGATGGCATTGGTGGCAAGGGCTTTAAGGGCTTTGTTGATCAAACTTCGAATGGGAAACTTTCGCAACAGTCGAATCTGGATTTTATCTTTGTTGGAGAGTGTAAAGGCACCAATTGGAACAGGGGGTTTGGCGGCAGTGGGTGTCAGCAACACATCATAGGTTTCAAAAAACTGGGCAACTCGTCTGGACTCACGGTGAATGAAGTCGACTTGTTCGCTGTATTCACTGGCGGTAAAAGCGTTGGAAATGGTGTCCAGTGCCCAAGTAGACAGTTCCAATTCCTCCAATTTGAGTTTGCGTCCGAGTTTGGACTCCATTTGTCGTACACCCAGTCCTACACCGGTGGCTACCACGATATAGTAAGCGTAGGTCATGCGTTCCTGATCGTATTCGGGGCAAGCTTCTTCAACTGTGTGTCCCACTTCTTTTAGCAATTTGACGGTTTGCATTAAGGCTTTTTC
>CAKZLX010000480.1 GCA_937127265.1 uncultured Pseudomonadota bacterium | reverse complement strand
ATCAAATGGAATGGCTTTCTGAAACGCCTTCCAAGCATTGGCGTGGATATCTGCGGCACCTTCGATCAAGTCCCAGTCAAAATTGTTAACCAATTCATGATCATCCCAAGTCGCAATGATACTGGTCGATTGTGAGAGGTCTTGAAAGCCTTGAACTCGGAGTGCACTTTTCCAATCGCTCCAAGCGGTGGTATAAGAACGAGCATTGGTGTAGACAGTATCTCCCAACATTAAAAAGAAGTCTAGTTGGTCTTCGGCAGCGCGTGTTAAACTCTGCCAAGGTCGATTGCCACCCATGCATGAACTGGCCCCAAAAGTCAACAATCGTGGCTCATCAGCTAAGCCCGAACGAAAACGGGTCACCGTACTGCGTTGTGTCTCGTTCTCATCAAAAAAAGCCAAACAATAGGCTGAATCGGCAATCAAGTCCGTTAAAGTCAGTTGAACAGTTCCTTCGACGGTTTCTACTGTTCCCCGCTGCACCTCTTGCCACTCCATTGCCGACTGCACAACCAACACCCACACTACCTTCTCCAAGGTGGTTTGAACACTGACAAAGCCTTGTTCGGCAATCACATCTCCCACTTGCACCCCAGTCGGAAACAATGTGTTGGACACTTCTGCACTTGGAGACCACTTGGCGGGTTCTTCTGCGCGCAAACCAATCGGGTCGATACCCGTATCACCATTCTTTTGACCAGTGCAGGCGATGGCACCGATTGTGCTCAACCCTTGTAAAAATTGACGGCGTGATGTCATAGAAACCCCATGGTTATCTTTTCTGTCCGATATATGTAGATATACCAGTAATTAACAATAATTCACAACCGACAATACTTGGAAAAGTAGAATTCCAGTGGACAACAACAGGTGCACAGATACAACAGGTTGAACAAAGGAGTCCATGATGCAGAAGGAAAACCATATCCATATCCTCGGTGCACGAGAGCGAAATCTACAAAACGTCTCCTTGTCCATTCCGCGAGACCAACTGGTAGTTGTCGCCGGTCTCAGTGGCTCTGGAAAATCATCTTTGGTTTTTGATACCATTCACCAAGAAGGACAACGTCGTTTTTTAGAATCCCTGTCTTCCTATGCACGCCAATTTCTTGGCCAAATGAAACGACCCAATGTAGATAGTGTGGAAGGACTCTCTCCCACCCTCTGTATCGATCAAAAAACCGTTAATCGCAACCCTCGCTCCACAGTAGGGACAATTACGGAAATTTCAGGATACTTGAGACTAATGCTAGCAAGATTAGGTACCCCGCACTGCCCTGATTGCAATGAACCATTGGTTGCCCAAAGTGCGTTGCAAATCACCCAAATACTGCTGGAAAAACACCCTGAGCAACGGATTCAAATCTTTGCCCCGATTGTCTTGGACCGTAAGGGGGAATACCGAAAAGAGTTATTACAAGCCCGTAAGGATGGCTATACAACTGCCCGAATTGACAACAACCTTCATGACTTATCTGAAGACATAGAACTGGCTCGATTTGAAAAGCATCGTATTGAGTTACGAATGGATCGCAGTAAACTCACCGCAAAGAACCTACGTCGAATCCAAACCGCGGTTGACAAAGCCTTGTTGCTGTCCAATGGACTGGTGTCCTACATCGTTGACAATGATTACCATCTCCTCTCCTCAAAACGTGCCTGTCCTGAACATGGACACACCGCACCAGAATTGGAACCCAGACTGTTTTCCTTTAATGATCCACAAGGACAATGTCACTCTTGTTTGGGACTGGGATACCGTGAAACCTTTGCTTTTGACGACATGTTCGATGATAGCATACCCATCAGCAACGCCTTCATACCGTTTGGAGAGGACCAACGGCTTCCGTTTAGCCACTTGGATCAACAGATGTGGCCTGGACTATTGCAACATCTAGGGATTGATTCCACTAAAAGCTGGTCCACACTCAGCAAAAAGGAACGGAAAACCCTCTTGGGTGGCAAGAAAGGCACCTACTCTTTTCGAGGCCTCGATGGACGACTACGCTCCAAATCACGTTGGACCGGTTTGGAGTCGGTCT
>CAKZLX010000479.1 GCA_937127265.1 uncultured Pseudomonadota bacterium | reverse complement strand
CACTCACAACCCTCGCCTGTTCAGGTGGAAACAAATACATCTCGGAAAGTGATTACGAAAACTACGAGTACACCGACACCGCAGACACTGGTGATATTGAAGACACAGGCGCGGAAGATACGAATACAGAAGAAACTGACACCCAAGACACAGAAGAAACCGACACACCGGAACTCTGCAAAAATGATTACCACCCGATTCACTTGACCGGTTGGACAAAAACCTTCACCGCAACTTACCAAGGTGCCACTGCCACAGCGATTGAAGAAGGTGTCGGTGAAACCCAATGGAACGGACAGGTGGTATACGCCTACCGCGATCAAATGTTGGCCCAAGAAAGTGGCTTACTGGGTCCAATTCAGACCGGTTGGGACACCACAGTATACGTTGCTTGTAACTACGATGGTGAAGGACTGTTCATGTTGGCTTGGGAAGGAACCGCCACCCAAAAGAACTTCCTTGGCTTTCCAACCACCTATGAAGTCGATGCAACCCTTTCACCATACCGTCGTTACATGTCTCCTGAGTTTGCCGTGGGGGCCGAGGGGAGTTGGACTTACGATTACAATCTGGGTATCAATGCCCTAGAAAGTAACTGTGGGGATGGACAAGACAATGACTTTGATGGTGCCATCGATGCTGCCGACCCAGAATGTGCCTCTGGTTCTACTGAAGCCGGTGGGGCAATGCCACAAAATCAATCAGAACAAGTCACTGGCTCTTATTTGGATGCCGGTTTCCAAGAGATCACCATCTTGGCAGGTACGGCTCAAGCCCAAACGGTACAAGCCTACAAAGTTGTCAACACCGTTACCCAAACCGATCAGTTTGGACAACCTTCAGAAAGTTACATCGAACAATATTGGGTCAAAGGACTGGGTATGGTCAAAGAAGACTTCCTTGATGGTACAGGCTCCATTACTCTCAGCAAAGAGTTAAGTTCTGTCACTGGATTGACCGTCATTCAATAAGTGTCAAACACACCTACACAAAAGGCAACACAGTGTGTTGCCTTCGTTGTTTACTCCATCAAGTACAATATGAAAATCAATGGAATTTGTGCATCCAATCACACAAACGGTTACAGAAAATAATATCGAATATAGACAATTTGACTTTCAACACACTGGATGACATCATGATGACCTTGTTGACAACTCTTTTCTTGACTTCTGCGTTTGCTGACGAGCCTATTGAGCGACCTTTGCGCCCCACAACACACCCTGCCGACCCTGCTCTCACTTCGGGTGCGCTTGAAAACTTCCAACGCATTTACGTGGACCCCAATGAAGTGATCGACAGTTTAAAGCCAATGAAGAAAGCCGAGGGGACTGGACATTTATACATCCGAAATGAATACAACGGTTGGGTCGATGTCACGGTGGCTGGCACCAAAATTGGTCGTATTCAACCCTTCACGACGGCTGCTTTACATGGTGTTGCCGCTGGAACGTATAACGTCGACATCGCTGTTGAACGCGTACAATATGTTGACAACGAAAAAATTGACACCGTTGCTGAACAATTGGTTCTCACACCTGGAAATCCAAGTGCTGCGGTTGCTGCCGATCCCAATTACAAGAAACCAGGCTTGCAAGACAACCGTGTCTATCCGACTGGCCAACTGGTTGGATTCTCTTTACCAAGTGCACAATAGCCGACCGATTTTTCGATTGGTTCTATGCCCAGAAATTATCGCATATCCGTTGATACTCCTCATAGGTCATAGGTGATTGTTTTTTGGTGGCTCAACAGTCTCTTCGGCTGTCGCAATCCCTGTGTCGGACTTGAATGTGTGGAGCAAACCACTTTTAATTCCTTACTGGTGTTCATACAAGCCCAGACAACTATCGCAACCCGATATCAAGATGGTGCCTCTCTAACCATCAATGGCGCAGTCGCTTTGGGAACGGAATGGTCATTATTGGATGATACCTCTCCGTCTCAAATACAAATCGCCTCAAACAATGGGCTGGTCTATGAGGTTCCTTGGCAAATTGGAACGGTCTCTTTGGAAGATAGCATTTGGACTTTTCCAACGTCTCCACAGACTGTTTTGAAAAGTGAACGCTGGTATGTCAATGCCTATCCATTCCACAACACGGATACAATCGAATCTGCTGGTCGAATCGGTCTCACCAATACTGAAACAGACGTCACCATTCACATTGAAGGTACTAAACGTCTGCAACACTGGCCAGCAATGCTCTTTTCTTGTGGCGATTTGGATGCTGATGGAATTAGTGACTGGTTGGCGACCGATTTAGACGATAGCAATACCGGTACAATCTGGTTGGGTCTCAGTACCATTTGGACAAGTTTCACCGAGGATGTCACCTATGATAGCCTCCCGAGTTTGACAGGTGCATTAGAGTCTGAAGCCTTTGGACACAGTGTTTTATGTGATGTGGATTGGACTGAGGATGGACAAATAGACCTACTGATTGGCAGTCCGTTTGCCAATGTCAATGGCGTCACTGCTGCCGGCCGTATTCAACTCTTTGAAAATACAAATGGTAGTTTCAACAGCATCAGTAGCATCACCGGAACGAGAGAACATCAATGGATAGGTTATCGACTGGCAGCAGGAGACATTGAAAACGATGGTCGCTTGGAAGTGGTCAGTACTGGTTTTGAAGAATCCAACTCGATAGTCCAAATGTGGACTTGGAATAATAGTTGGCGCGAACGATATACCATCCGATCTTCAGAAAGCAACACTTTTTTTGGCTATGATATTGCACTCGAAGACATCAATGATGACGGTAAAGAGGACTTACTGATCGGTGAACCCTATTACAACAGTGACAAGGCACTCGAAGTGGGACGCCTAACCATCTTCAAAGGTACCAACAACCTATTGGAATGGAACAACCAATTTGATACGATTGAAGGTACCGAAACCTATGCCCATTTGGGTTATCAAATTCATATCCGAGACTTCAATCAAGATGGGATCCAAGACCTTGCCTTACCGGTGTTGGAACTAGACTAACGTAAACGGTAGTTGGGACTTTCTTTGGTAATGATGACATCGTGCACGTGACTTTCTTTTAACCCAGCGGAGGTAATGCGTGTAAAGCGTGCGTCTTGTTGCATGGCGGGAATGGTGGCACAACCCGTATATCCCATTGCTGCTCGCAACCCCCCCATCATTTGGTAAATATTGTCCGCTAATGCACCACGATATGGAACGCGTCCAACGATGCCTTCTGGCACCAACTTTTTACGACTTTGACTACGGTTTTGCTGAAAGTATCGATCTTTGGAACCGGCTTGCATCGCCTCTACCGAACCCATCCCACGATAGGATTTGTAGGAACGCCCTTGATACAAAACCATTTCACCGGGAGCCTCATCTGTTCCAGCAAACAACGAACCAATCATCACCACATCGGCTCCAGCCGCGATGGCTTTGGCGATATCACCCGAATACTTGATACCACCATCGGCAATTAGTGGTATGCCATGTGCTTTAGCAACTTTGGAACATTCGGCAATCGCCGTCAGTTGAGCCACACCAACCCCTGCGACAATCCGAGTGGTACAAATACTTCCGGGACCAATCCCTACCTTTACAGCATCGGCGCCCGCCTCAATGCAAGCGAGTGTGGCCTCAGGGGTAGCCACATTACCAATCACCAAAGAAATCTCTGGATAGGTCTGACGAATCTGTTTGGCGACGTCGAGCACTCCTTGTGAATGACCGTGAGCCGTATCAATCACCAACACATCAACCCCCGCCTTCACCAATGCCTCGGCGCGTTCTAAGCCATCAGCGCCCACACCAATCGCCGCACCACAACGAAGACGTCCCTGACTATCACGAACCGCATTTGGGTGTTCGGTGGTGGCATGCAAATCTTTGAAGGTTATCAATCCCTGTAAATCACCCTGCTCGCCAACCACCAACAACTTTTCAATCTTATGTTGTTGCATCAACCTTTTGGCTTCATCCAAATCTGTACCACGTGTGCAAGTAACCAATCGCTCCAAAGGTGTCATCACCTCTCGAACCAAACGACTGACATCGCGTTCAAACCGCATATCTCGATCGGTCAAAATACCAACCAGACGATTGTTGTCAACCACCGGCATACCTGAAATGTTGTACTGTTGCATTTTTGCTTGTACTTCAGCCAAGGTTAAGGTCGAGGTAATGGTCACGGGATCTTGTACCACACCAGTCATCGCCCGTTTTACCCATTGAACTTGCTCTGCTTGTTCAGCAATATTCATGTTTTTATGAATCACCCCTAAACCACCGTTAATGGCCATTGTAATTGCGGTCTCATGTTCGGTAACGGTATCCATTGCTGCCGACATCAAAGGTATATTTAGCGCCACATCTTTGGTGAGTTGGGTCTGTAAATGGACAGTGTCAGGCAACACTTCAGAATGGGCAGGCACCAACAATACATCATCAAAAGTTAAAGCCAATGGTGGGTGTTCAATAAACATATACTCTCCTCAGAATGGTGGAACCGTACCCCAACCAATGAAGAGATGCAATCGAAAAATGAGTGACAATATCGTTCACTTCCAAATTTCATATCTTCAATTGCAGATTTAGAAATAAAGAAGTATGTTTTGATAGATTCAAAGTGTGATACAATGTACCAAATAATTTTCTACACTGATGGAGACAAACATGCGTACACTTCTTGGACTTTCTTTCCTAACAATTTTAGCCTGTGGAAAAAAACCGGGCTCTTATGAAATCAAATCAGCATCAGAAGATGCCCAAGTCGATCAATTGCGTGCCGAAGCAGACTCCCTATGGGAAGAACGTGGCAATAAAGACCAACTACTGAAGTCATTGGATGCTTACGAACAGTTGTTTGCACAAAACCCCACTGACAAAGAAGTCGCTGCCCGTCTGGTTCGCGGTTGGTACTTTTATGGTGATGCCCACGAGTCTGAGATCGAAGCCAAACGATCTGCTTGGGACAAAGCCTTCACTTTCGGTGATAAATGCTTGTCTATCAATCCTGCTTATGCCGCAGCTATTGCCAACAAAGAGTCTCGTGAAGCCGCCGCCGTTCATTTGACCAAAGAAGACGTCCCCTGTACTTATTGGACCGCCTCGGCACTTGGAAAATGGGCAAAAGCCGGTGGTTTGGCAGTCACCCTCAAGCACATTGGTACCGCAGAAGAGTTCATGAAGAAGATTGAAGAACATGAACCAACCTACTTCTATGGTGCAGTCAACCGTTATTGGGGTGCGTTGTACGCTGGAAAACCCTCCTTCGCCGGTCAAGATTTGGAGCGTTCACAAGCCGAATTCGAAAAATCGATGGACATCTCAGCTGACTATTTGGGAACTCGTATTTTATATGCCGATTACTGGGCAACCAAAAACCAAGATCAAATCGCTGTCTTTGATGAAATGGTACAATACGTGATGCAAGTCGACTTAGACGCACTCGATCCTGCTTTGCGTCCAGAAAACGAAGCCGAAAAGCGTAAAGCCGAAGCCTTGTGGGCACAACGTGCTGATTTGTTTTTGGAAGCACCAGAACCTGCTCCTCTGACTGTGGAACTACCCCAACCCAAGATGGAAGAACAAGAAGCCCAGATGGAAGAACCTTCGATTCAAGACCCACCTGCAGAATCACCTAAAGGTGAAGCGTCAGAAGGTGAAGCCACTGAAGCACCTGCTGCGGAATAGTTTCTCTACTTGAAGCATTTCTCCCTTAAAGAAATCAATCTTGAAGCCCTTTCATGGAGCACATTATGAAAAAGAACATTTTACTCAGCGGTTTGATCGTCGGTCTTGGCAGTCTTTTATGGTCAGATGCTATTGAAGCCCAAGCAGCCTACACAATGAACTTCGGAACCGTAGCCCCTTCGGGAACGCCGTGGTCCGATCAGTTGAATGACATCAAAAAGCGCATTGAAGCCAAATCTGAGGGTCAAATCAAAGTCAAACTCTTTTTGGGTGGTGCTTTGGGCTCAGAGATTGAAATGATTCAAGATGTTCAACGCGGTGAACGTCTTCAAGGTGGTGGTTTCTCTACTGGTGCGGTTGGTGAAGCACTAGACATCCCTTTATTGCAAATGATTGAACTCCCTTATTTATTCAATAATGAAGCCCAAGCAGATGCGGTATTGGACGAAGTCTTGTACGAACCAACTAAACAAGCCTTAAAAGAAAAAGGCATCGCATTTTATTCGTGGACCGAAAATGGCTGGCGTTCGTTTGGAACGATTGGTGAAACAGCGCCAACTTCTCCAGAGGCTCTCAAAGCCTATAAGAAGTCCATTTCTGACATTGGGGCGAAGCACCAAACACCAGAAAAAGAGGCCGCTTTATTTAAAGAAATTAAATCAAAAGCAATTGGTAAAATAGAAAGACCAAAAAAAC
>CAKZLX010000478.1 GCA_937127265.1 uncultured Pseudomonadota bacterium | reverse complement strand
ACACCTGTTTTCTTATTTCCTAGGACGTCCGATTGTTGAAAAAGACAACCCCTTCATCGAAACGATAACCCAAGCCTCGCTGAATGATACTGCGATTCTTGACCTCATCTTACAGACCGTTGAATCGGATGCCTTTCGCTATCGAGGTGTAGAATGAAACTCTCTCGTCGACGATTTTTACAGGCTGGATCTGCCACCTTACTGCTCCCTTTGTTGGAATCGGATACGGAAGCCAACACAGACGAAGCCTCCTTTATCTTTTTCTGTCGTCAAGCCAATGGGGTCACCCAAGGGGATAACAATGGTGAAATCGATCGGTTTTGGCCAGATGACACGGGTCTATTGACGCCTTCGTTGTTGGCTAGCCAATCCCATAAAGTGCTCTCCGAACTGGCACCTTGGGCAGACTATCTGATCGCTCCCAAAGGTATCAAATATGGCTATAGCAACAATGGCTGTGGACATTCTGGTGGTGGTAATCAGTGCCTCACTGCCGCACGTGTCAGTGAAGATCTCAGTGGCAAAGACTCATTGGCGATGGGAGAGTCGATTGACAATTATATCGCACGACATTTCCCCCAAATGGGTGGCGAACCGTTAACGCTCTATACCGGTCCACGAAATGGCTACCTCGAAGAAGTTCTATCCTATCGAGGTGCCAAACAATTGCGACCTGCCGAAGATGACCCTTGGATAGCCTACCAACGAATGCTCGGTGTCACTGACCGCTCATACTCTGACTTGGTCTTTGAGCGTCGACAATCGATCAACGACCTGATCCTTGAACAAATCAACACCCTTCAACGACACCCTCACCTTTCCACCAACGATCGACAAAAACTCGAACTGCATTTTGACTCAATTCGAGAGTTTGAATTGCTGGCCGCTAGTCTCTCCGATGATGAAGAACAAGCCATGGCAACCCTCTCTGGCTTGGGCACACTGAACGACAATCGCATCACCATCGCTCGAATGCACATGGATTTAATTGCCCTCGCCTTTTCCGCGAACTACACCAAAGCCGCCACCCTTCAAATCGGGGATGGTAATGATGGTACTCAATACACCATCAATGGCACCAAATTGCCTTCTTTTCACTGGATATCTCATCGCATCTATGCCGATGGTTCAGAAGGTGAAACGATTGTCGGAGCTGAAGACATGCACCACGCTATCGATCGGTTGTTCGCCCAAACCTTTGGCTACTTTTTGAACAAACTGGATACCTATGGGATTCTGGATCAAGGGATCTCGGTCTGGTGCAATGATTTGGGCAATGGCATCTCCCACTCGTACAACAACATGCCTTTCATTTCCGTTGGTTCAGGCAATGGTTTTTTACGAACAGGACAATTTCTCGACTTTGAAGGTCAAACCCACAATAAATTGTTCAACACCTACATCAACGCCTTTGGTTTGCGCAATCCCAATGGAGAGTACATCAGCAACTTTGGCGATAGCGATCTGGAAAGTGGATTGTTGGAAAGCCTACTCGCCTGAGCAAGTAGCTCTTATTCAATATCGATAATCCGCAAATATAACCCACCGTGGTCAGCATAATAATCGGTTGCATTTACGGCTTTGACAACCCCATCCTCGCCGAGTCCACAGGTGGCTTCAATGTCTTCTTGATTGTGTTCAGGACCATACTCGGTCCAAGTAAGCACCCCATCTACATAAGACATCTGATCCCCAGCGTTAAAATGGTCATGCACACCATCTACCGCCTCCAGACCACCGTTATCATCATGGCCTTGAGCGGTTCTGGTCCACACAAAGCACCCTTCATCGATGTCAAACATCAAGGTCTTACCCGTATCGACATAGCACCCTTCATCTTCTTGGGTAAAGACCCCAACCGTTACAACACTCGGTTCAACGGTTGAAAAGTCAGTACCTTCGACAACATCACACGTATCTGTACTGCCACACCCTAGCCAACCACTCACAATCGATAACCAAAACATAAACTTTCTCCTCAATCCATGATAAAATACATCTATGTTGGTATCCTATCATCATCTAAGCAAACTCATCTCGGCTCTCTGAATCATTGAAATCGAACGGTCCAACCACAACACCATCTACTTGTTGGAGAGAACATGAAAGTCCCATCCTTTGCAATACTTGCCCTTAGCCTAATCGGATGCACTGGTCCGAACGAAACATTAGATGATGCTGATTTATTGGGTGGCGATGTTTTGGTCACCACTTCACTTGGCCAATTTGTGATTGCCTTGGACCGCGGAAACTCTCCCAATACCTGTGAAAATTTCCTGCAATACGTGGACAGTGGCTTTTATGATGGTACTGATGACAAAGGTGCCACAGTGTTTCATCGAGTGATTGATGACTTTATGATTCAAGGGGGTGGGTTTACGGTTGACGGAACCGAAAAGGCAACCTTCGATCCCATTGAAAACGAATCTCACATCAATCGCCTCTCCAATGTTCGTGGTACCATCGCGATGGCCAGAACCAGCGACCCCGACTCGGCAACTTCCCAATTTTTCATCAACCTGTTGGACAATACGTATCTTGATGCTGGGGCGATTGAAGACTATGGATATACTGTTTTTGGAACCATCGATGCCGGAATGGACGTAGTTGATGAAATTGCAGTTCTGGAAACCGATGAAAATAACCAACCTCTTGAACCAGTCATCATAGAGTCAATGACCCGTATTGGAAACGCACCTACCGAATAATCTTGGGAGCCACATCGCCAGTATCAGATTCCAACTGGAACAACATCCAACTAACTACCCCCATCCAATGGTGCGTTCGGATGGAACATCTACCTTGACCACACCACACTTGGGACACTTGTAAAAGCGAACGTAAATCGGACCAGAACAATCAGGCAAGCCGGTCCACGTCATCATTTGATTACAGGTTGGACAGGGTAAGGTTTGTCCACTTGGCTCGGTGGTTGGTTTCAAAATACACCTCAATACAGTTCAATATTTTCTAACGCAACCTCTTTGTAAGTCCACTTCATGATACCACAACACCCTTTCCTTAGAATAATCTATGACCACATATGATTGGCTAGCCCTACCGGGAATTCCTGCGGGTTCTGGGGCTTGGGAGAAGTTGCCGGTTCGTACCCAAGACTATTTGGGCCTAGAAACCGATGTATCTAGAAAGGACTGGCATCTGGATTCCTTTGTTGCAGAAATCTTACCTGCTTATGACCACAATACCATCTTGATTGGCCAAGACCTTGGTGGCGTACTTGCCAGTATGGCGACCCTACAACAGAAGCCAAAAGCAGTTGTTCTCACAGGAACGGCACTGGGTTCGTGGTGGTACTGGACTAGACTCAGTGCCAAATCACCCTTTCACCTATTCTTTTACCACACCTTCAAAGGCAATTTGTTCACCCAACTTGGAGGTGGGACAAACACCCGAAAACACTTTTCTGGACATCCTCACCAGTCCAATCCCGAAGGAATGCGTCGACTGGCCACCCATATGCGACCACCCAAAGGTTTGGCTCAACACCTCACACAACAATGTCCAGTGTTTCTGATTTGGGGACAACGAGAGGTTTTCTATCCACTGTTTACAGCAAAACGATTGGCCAAACAAACCAATGCCCCCTTATTCCTGAATCGAGGTGGTCACTATTGTATGTGGACTCACCACCAAGAATTTAAAGGGGCAATGAAGCAAATTGAAAACTTACTCCATCGGTAGCCTTTGTCTGTTATCCCAACCCGCGTTTGGCAATCAAGGCATCTACGGTTGGATCTCCCCCTCGAAACTGTCGATACTCACCCATCGAATCCCTCGCATTTCCTCTGGCATAGACATGCTCCAAGAGTTTACAGGCGGTTTCGGTGTCAAACAAGCCCTTTTCTTCAAAGAGAGAATAGGCATCCTTGTCCAAGACTGCTGCCCAAATATAGCAGTAATAAAAAGACGCATATCCACCAGCGAAAATATGAGAAAAGTAGGTACTGTGATAGCGAAAACCAATCTGGGAGATCAAACCGATACGGTCGATGACCTCTTGTTCAACTTGAACCACTGTCTTGGAGGTTTCCTCTTGCATGTGCCACGCCAAATCCAAATAGGAGGCTGCCAAATACTCGGTAGTCATAAACCCTTGGTTAAAATTACCGGCTTTGGCCATTTTCTCGACCAAATCACTGGGAATCGGCTGGTTGGTTTGGTAATGCAAGGCATACTCTTGAATGACAGCAGGATCAGCACCCCAATTCTCCATCAATTGAGAGGGAAACTCCACATAATCCATCACCACATTGGTGCCTGACAAGGATGGATAATCCACTTGGGACAACAATCCGTGTAAAGCGTGCCCCAACTCGTGAAACAAGGTTTTAACGTGACCGGATGACAACAACGACGGTGTCTCTTCGGTCGGTGGAGGGAAATTACAGACATTAATCACAATCGGTAAGGTTGCCTCGTCCAGTCGATGTTGCACTTGAAAACTACTCATCCAAGCACCACCACGCTTTGAGGAACGAGCATAGTAGTCAATATAGAAAATTCCAATGGTCTCAGTGCCCGTTGCGTTTTGCAATTCAAAAGTTCGAACTTCGGGGTGATAGGTCGGCAAGTCTTGACGTTCGACGAACTGAATACCAAACAACCGACTAGCCACTGAAAAAGCACCTTGTAACACCCGTTCCAGTGAGAAATACGGTTTGACTTCTTCCTCACTAAAATCAAACTGTTCAACACGCACTTGTTCAGCATAGTACCACCAGTCCCAGGCTTCCAAATCCCCATCTAGGCCATCACTGTGCAGACCTTCAGTCAGCAGTTGGGCTTCTTGATTGGCGGTGTGCAAGGCGGCATCCCAGATTTGATCGAGGAAAGACAACACTTGATCGGTGGTTTTAGCCATCGCCCCTTCTAAGGCATAAGAGGCATAATTGGAGTAGCCAAGAATATTGGCTTTTTCCAACCGCAGGGTCGCCATTTGTTCTGCCAAACGACAATTGTTGGTGTCGTTGTCCTTCTTGCCACGTTCGGTGTAGGCATTGTAGAGCAACCGGCGGTGCTCACGACTCTTAGCATAGGTCAAAAATGGATAGAGCGTGATGCGATTGGCGATGAACAACCAACCCTGTTGCCCTTGTGCTTTGGCTTCTGTAGCGGCAGTATCAATTAGGTTTTGAGGGACCCCTGCTAAATCAGTAGCCTCCGTTATCAAGACCGTTGCATTGTTGCTTTCTGTCAATACATTATCCCGAAACTCTGAAGACAAAGTGGCAATCTCGGCATCGATGGCGTTCAAACGTGCACGTTTATCAGCATCAAGTTGTACGCCTGCACGGGTGAACTTTCGGTGTATTTCTTCAACCAATCGAGCTTGTTCTTCATTCCATTCGGCGGTTTGATTGACATAGAGTGCATCAATCCGTTGATACATCGCTTGACTGAGGTACAACCGATTGCGGTGTTCCGCCAATTTGGCACCGACATCTTTGGCCAAGGCACTCAATTCCGGTGTAGAGTCGGTTCCCAACAAACTGTAAAACACACGGGCAACCCTAGACAAGGTCTTTCCACTGCGCTCCAATGCTTCGATGGTATTTTCAAAGGTTGGGGGCTGAGGGTTATTTTCTATCGCTTCATACTCGGCAACTTGTTCGGCAAATCCAATCTCAAAGGCCGGAGAAAAATGCTCAAACTGGATTTGATCAAACGGTGGTACACCATAGGGTGTGGTGTACGGTGTGAGAAATGGATTCATGAAAACCTCCGCAAAACAGTGTGTAATTCAATGTAATGCGAAGGTGTCACAGGTGGGCACAATATTTTATTCAGGTGCCTCAGAATCTTGTAATACCGCTCGAATTTTGGCTACCAAAGATCTCATTTCTGGTGAGTCCGATTGCAACGAAGCATGACGATGAGCGCGGGCGGCGAAAAACAACCGAATTCGCAGGGACAATAAATCTGTCTTGGTCGGATCGTTGGCAATATCTGCCGTGTTTTGAAAGGAACCGACCACGTTATAACCATCAACTGTATGGGCAAACTGATAGATGAGTTGAAAATCTGCGTCGGGCAATGGGACATCATCAAGGGTGATTGGTTGAACATCTTGGGTGTGTAGTGGTATGGACATCGGCTCTCCACAATTTTGGGTTCAGCTAATGAACGATCCCACTTCTGGTTTTCAGACTTTTTTGATGATCAAGGCTTAAAGAGAAGACAAGTTCCGAATGGTAAAGGTGGTGGTTGCCATCTCAACGATGGTATTGGCATCGACCATCTCCTCGGTCACCAAGTGTGGTGCGTGGTGATTGAGAAGGCGTAAAAACTTGGGCGGGAAGGCTCGAAACAGCAAACGTGCTTGAACATGAACATTTCCCTCAATACTACTCAAATCAATCGGTATATCATACAAGGCCTGTCGAGTTTCAAAGGCCCGAATCGCACGGTCATTGTTGACATGATTGGCATGAAATGGGGTCAATACAATCGATGTTTCACCAGTATTGGGGTCGATGTACTCAAAATCGTTATTAAAATACACCAGTCCCAGATTGACCCCATTTGGACGTTGGTCGGCATCGGGTCCCGCGCTGATTTCCCCACCCAAGGTATCGGGATCGATGTTGTAACTGCGATGCAACAAATCTTCATCGTGCAACAAACCATCGGGCGCCAGTTCACCAGTATTTGGATGTGCCACGTCTTCCAAATATCCCGATCTATATAAGACTGCTCCACTGTCATCGGTCACTGTCAGTTCAACCCACATTTCTCGCTCTTGCGAAAATCCGGAGGGCACATCATGACCAGCGCCCACATTGGTGATATCCAAAGCCAAATGGACATGGGTACTGCTATTGACCAATTTCTTGGTACTGCCACTACCAACAACCATCGTACAAGCAGCTTGTAGCATGGCTTCTCGGCGATGGGCTTGGGTTTCAATCACCCCATCACCATCGGTATCAAACCCATCTTCTTGTGGGATCGCTGGGTCTTGATGCAGGGCGACGGACACCGCGGTAAAATTGTGATTGGCGTGTTCGCGTTCTGGAACCCCTGGTATGGTAGTGACCGCCATCACCGGTCGAGAACCTGGTAGCCCGTTTGGATAATTAGACATGTGACAATCTTGACAAGTGACAGGCTCTTCCATGGGGCTTGAACCACCGCCGGTTGCCCAGTCGCTTTCTTGCCACTCGGTAAAGGTTTCTTCCACCCGTAAAAATGGTTCTCCAGTCACCACATCCGGTTTGGGAGAGCGGACATCGTGACAAGTCCCACAAAAATTAGAGGTGGCAAACATGGGGTTTTCTTCTGCACCATGGGGAGAGAATCCTGTAGCATAAGCCCCTTGCATCGGTTCTTCTGGTTGATGTACCAACACCTTAGAGGTTCCCAAGCCATCCCCTGCAATACTGTGGGTGGTATCCAAATCGGTAACCGAATGACAAAAATGACAATTCACCCCAACGAGGGATTCGACATTGGCTTGCTCAATTGATGGTGTCAAGTTTTCCACCGTATCAAAAGGTGCCAGTTCATCGCCCAAAACCGCATTGGGAATATGACATCCCGAACAAAAATTTTCATTTGGGGTACCCGAGCCATGGGCAAAAGCACCATTGGTAATTCGATTCATCGCCAGTTCAAAGGCGGCAAATGTTGGACTGGAGGCTGCGTGCATCGCCGAACCTTGCCACTCCTCATATTGCACTGGGTGACAATCTTGACAAGAGGCTGGCGATTCAAACACCAGAGGTTCGGGTTCCTCAACCGGAGTAGAGGTATCCACCGGATCTTGTGGTTTTGGATCGGGACAAGCGGTAAGGAGACTGAGCGATACCAGCGACAAATATTTCATTGTGGCACCTCAACTGCATAGCGCAATCCTCGTTTATCCGATTGAATCGCTGTGGCACTGTGTTCAGGCAAAACACTGGCCCATTGGGCATCCACAGATTCTACACCTATGGTCATCGGATCGGAATAGACGATTTGATCAATAAATATATCAACGTAAGCAGTCCCTTCTACCCAGCGCATCCGTGATGATACCACCTCATCGACATCGGTAATCGCTGGTACATTGTCGTACTGTATCCACAGTTCACGATTTGGTTCTTCTCCCAACACCTGCCAAGCGATCGAATTCTCCATATCTGGAACCAAGTCTCCCCATCCCAAAGCGATCAACCCATTGTATTCGTCATACCTTGGAATCTCCAAACCATAACAACATCCATCAAAAGGTACTTCTCCCAAAAACAACACCCCATTCGAGGTAATGGTTATGCTTTTGAAAGACTCGCCAAAGAACGACAGTTCAAACGGCACCTCAACCGTTTGATAAGCATCATCCTCCAAGGACAGCCGATTGCGCAAAGTGGGACTGGTTTCATACGTTATGTCTTCGGGAATGGTTATCGCCCCAAGATTGGTAGATGTCTCCCCATCCTCGAAAAAACACTCTTCGGCTTCTGTAAATTGGGCATCAAACAAGGCACCACAGGTATCTAAAGCATCGGGGTTGGTCTCGATATCTTCTTCGGTACCACAAAAGTTCAGTTCCAAAAAACAAGTATAGGCGTCTTCTAAGCCACTGGAATACTGGGCTGCAGCCTCCGTCGTACACTCAGTGGAAAGCACCTCTATCTCTTGTAAACAAGCCTCCAACACCGTATCTTGTTGGACACTATCCACTCCACACTCCACCATCCACTTGGCCATCATTTCACAACCCGCATCGACTGACCCAAAGGTCCCCTCTCCGGCTGTATCGGCGTATTTTAGTCCATCTCCAGGAAGACCACACCCCAACACCAACAACGGTAGTATTCTTTGCCATAAACCAACCATAGACTCTCCTTTCCCTTAGAATACTCAAAAGGAAGGGAAATTGTGTGAGACTTTTCGGTAGATTATTCCTGATTGTTCGGTGGGATTTGTAATACTCGACCGATACCCAAACCAAATGCCAAACACAACGGAATCTCTGTCCAAAACCAAGTGGGATGAGGCACTAAAAACAAGTTCAGTCCACAAAACAAAGCCGATATCATTCCCACCAGTCGACCTGTACGCAAGGCGTTATCTCGACTAGTCCAACAGCCAGCCAAGGCACCACATCCTGCTTGGGAAATGTGGGCTACGAAGACAAACAACAATTGTGGAAGTGACATCATCTGAACCCATTCACTCATTTGGGCTGCGTCATTGGGGTCTAAATCGACAGGTGGTGGATAGGCTTGCATCCCAATTTGCAACACAACCATATTGCAGACCATTCCCACCACAATCCCAATCGTGACAGCGAAGCGTTCTCTTGAAATTGGTTGTACCCCCATGACTACTCCCGATCGGACTCATCTTGAATATAGGTTTCCTCTCTGTAGCGCATCGCATAAGGAATGAAGCCCAAAGCGGTCAAGAACATACAGCCTGCAAAGAACAAATAATAGTTTGCACCGGTCACTTTACTGGTCGAATAAGCATACTGACGCCCTTGAATGTCATCGTTACCTAACGTAGAACCTTCAGGTTGTGAGAGAAGGCTCCATTCATAAGTTGGCTCTCCACCATTGGGATCGTAAGAGCCCGAGGCATTGAGAGAAAAGGTTTGCTTTTCAGTACATTCAGAATCGAAGATGCCACCCACGCCTTGGCAACGGACATACAACACAAAGTCTTGGGTCTCAGGCAGGTCAACAATCGGTGCCACATTGTCATTGGTCACCAACACCTTCAAGGACTCCATCCCCTCCAAAGTACCCACACCCAGTTTCAAAGAGACTGTGTATTCTCCCGCTTCGCTTGCCGAAAAAGTACTGAATCGCTTGTTGCTATCGGCGATGGTTGCTGGGGCTGCTCCTTCAACAGTCCAAGTGTAACTGACATCACCCTCTCCGGTGCCAAAATCCGTGGAGGCAAAAATGTTCAACGACTCATTGGGAGCCACCACTAACAACGGCTGTGAGAAAGAAACTGATGGTGGGGTGACTTCATCCGAAACATTTTCAGCACCAGTACGTTCGGCTTTCGGTTTGCGTTCGATGACGGTCACTTTGGTCTCTTTGACCACGGTTTCCACACCGTCGTTGGCACTCAAAGAAAAGACGTACTCTCCGGGCACAGTCAGTTCAATCTCTGGTTTGGGATTTTGAATGAAGTGGTTAAAAATACTGACAAACTGGTTTCCAAGAGAGACCGAAAAGAGGTAAATCGCCATGATAAACGACTTCATTTTCTTGGGTGACTGGGTATAGGAAAACTCCAAACAAGTGATCGAAACAAATACTTCTGCTGCTGTGATCAGTGCATAGGCAAAGAGTTGCCAACCAATGTTCACCGCCTCACCGGCGGCAATTTGCATTTCAATCCAAGCTGGAAGTAAGAAGGCTGGTACGGTAACAAAGAACCCAATGCCAATTTTGCGCAAGGGTGTCAGGGGAAAGACTTTGTTGATTGCCGGATAGATATACATATTAAACAACGGAACCAAACAAATGATCATGATCGGATTGATGGCTTGAATTTGGGATGACAACCACTCAAAACCCATGAAATTGCGGTTCATTTTCTCGGCTTGCATCACCCATGCCGACCCCGTTTGGTCAAACAGTGCCCAAAACATCGCCACGAAAAGGTAAATACCAAACAGTTTCCCCATCGAACCCAACCCTTTGGCACTGAAGGTTTCCTTGATGAACTCGGGACCACCAGCCGGGATGTGAATAAACACTTTGCGACCCATCCAAAAAAAGACCGTTGCCGCCGCCATCAGTACTCCTGGAATACCAAATGCCCAAGCCGGACCATATTTTGGATTGCTCAACAACCAAGGTGTTAATAACGTCGACACAAAAGCACCCAAGTTGATCGATAAATAGAACCAACCGAATATCCGTTCCATCAAATGGGCGTTGCTCTTGCCAAACTGATCGCCGACGTGTGCCGAAACACAAGGTTTAATCCCACCAGAACCAACGGCAATCAGTGCCAAACCAATCATCAAATAGTTGCGAGGCTCTAAAAATGGCATGTGCAAATCCATGAACGCCAAAGAGAGATGTCCCAAACAATAGACGATCGACAACCATAAAATGGTGCGGTATTTGCCAAAGAACCAATCGGAAATCAAGGCGCCAATCAAGGGAAAGAAATAGACCGCACTGGTGAAGTTGTGGTACCACACCATCGCTGTTTCTTGATCCATAAAGTCGGCAGAGCCATCCGATGACAAGAGATACTGGGTCATAAAAACCACCAAAATCCCTTTCATTCCGTAAAAGGAGAATCGTTCGGCGGCCTCATTGGTGACGATGTAGGGAATGCCTTTGGGGGCAGTGGTAATGGCTTCGGGAGCACTACGGTATTGTGTAGACAAAGCAAACTCCTCGGGAATCAGATATAAACAATGAGCAATTCACTCTCTTGTATTCGATTTCTGTCCATCATGCACAAACCATCTCTAACCATCGTTCTCCCTGTATACAACGAGTCGGCTCGTATCCTAGGCGGTTTAGATCATGCTAGGGACTTGAAGTGTAAAGTGGAATCGTACTGTTCAAAAGTAGCGATTTTAGTGGTCGATGATGGTTCTACTGACAACTGTTTGGATTTACTACCCAAATCTATCTCGGTGTTACGACGCCCCCACCTTGGAAAAGGTGCTACAGTCCGAGCCGGTTTAGAACACACAGACACTGATTGGGTATTGTTCACCGACATCGATTGGTCTGTACCTGTGGACACCGTGTGTCAGTTGTTGCGCTTTGGATTCGAAGGTTCGGCAGAGATTGTGATTGCCTCTCGGGAAATCAGTGGTGCCACTCGAATCGCCGAACCCCCATGGCGACACCTCTTGGGTAAAGTGTTCAATCGCTGGGTGCAGTGGATGCTCCTTGCAGGGTATATGGACACCCAGTGTGGATGTAAACTAATTAGTCACCGAGCCATTCAGCGAATTGTACCCAAACTCCAAGAAGATGGCTGGGCTTTTGATGTTGAATTGCTGTTGTTGGCCAATCTGGCTGGTATTTCGGTGGCTGAATTTGCTGTACCTTGGGTTTATCAACCTCAATCGAAAATACGCATTTGGAGAGATGGATGGCAAATGGCGCAAGCAGTCCTCAGAATGAAGCAACGGTTAAACCTTGATAATTCACCAGAAAAGTAACTTATCAAGTATATTTTGCTATTCTACAGAGACAACCATGAGGTGTCTATGTGGAATTCGATTACCCAGTTCTTTCAGTCTCTGTTTGCGTCATCTCCAAAATCCAGTGCGGTCTCTGATATGGCCGGTTGGGCCGATCGAAATGATTTTACCTATACAAAACCAAGTACCAGTCAACTACACAAAGACTTTGACCACTTGGTCTTTTTTCAACAGGGAAATAGCCACCAAACCACAGCGATGATGCAACATCGAACCCCAGACCTATCAACCCTTGTTGGCACAGTTCACTTGGAGCATGAAGGAACGCCAGCCAAATACGTCTGCTACCTCTTTGAAAACACCACCATCAGTTTGCCCAAACTGAATTTCGCCCACCGTGAATCAGCCATGTTTGCCACCCTCCGAGGTTCCAAATTGAGTCCCATCTCGATTCCATCTGCCTTGTCTCAAACCCATTCTGGACTCTCCGATCAAGCCAAATGGGGTGACAAAGTGTTCAAAGACAGTGAAATCCAAGGGGTCTTGACAGGAATTCCTGCGACTTCTTTACGCTGGATTGAAACCGATGACTGTCATGTTTTGGTGGTCTGCCAAGAATTTCATCCCCAAATGGTCAGTATCGGTAAACTGTTGTTTCATCACTTTGCCAAATATCGTTTTGACAAGAAATAAAGCAGTGACCTCAATTGGCTATCGTCCAACTATCGATCAGGTTCTCATCCAAATCGTAGGTTTCCCAACGCAACTGATTGCCTTCTCGCACCATCAAAGTGTACTGATAGGTCAAGTTGAGTCCCAACCAATCCCACACATCAAACTCTTGCATCAACAAAGTCGAGCCACCACCTCCGGTGACCAAATACTGAATACCGTTCAGTTCACCCCGTTGATAAGAGTGATAGTGCCCTGAAATGACTGAATCTACATCATATTGCTCAAACAGTGGAACCCAAAAGTCACGGATGCCTTTGTTGCCATAAATCTGATCGGGGGTCGAAGATGCCGAAGAGTTTGAATACGGTGCTTGGTGAAAAGCCACCAGTCGAAAGGCGGCATTTTGCGCCTCATCGGACTGCAACTGCTCTTCGATGTACTCATATTGTCCTGAAAATTGTGGGTCATTCGAGGGAAATAAATCTGCATGACTATTCAAGACCAAAATCCACACGTCCCCATACATAAAGGAATAAGAAGACCCGTCTCCTGGCAAATCCACATAGGCATAGGAATAGGCATGATCCATATCATGGTTACCGCGCGCCGCCAAGATGGGGGTGGTTTGGGCAAAGTTTTGGGTTTGCAAAGGTTCCCACCACATCGAATCCCATTCTTCAAAATTGGACCCCCATTGTACCAAATCTCCCACCACAAACAACATATCGGGGTCTTTGGGGGCAAAGTTGTTGACGTGTTGGGTGAACCTGGCATAGGCTTCTTGGTTGTCTCCCAACCAAATCATTGAAAAATCTTCGCCTTCTGCAGGACCTGTTTGAAAAGTGAAGGCAGGAAAATCTTGAACGGGGACTTGATACTGGACTTCTTCACCGGCACCAAGACCTTCGATGACCCCCACATGGACAATATGGTCTTCATCGATCCAAGTGCTGCGAATGTTGGTGACACGGTTTTCTAGGTTGTCTCCCCACAAAATCATCGGGTCGTGATCGACACCATCGGTTTCCCAAATGATTTTCATGGCATCTTGACGATAGTCTTGTAACATCGGTTCTTTGATCAACAACGGTTCAGCAGGTGTTGCCGGCTCGATGTTGAAGGTAATCTTGTCGGCAAAAGAATCATTCCACTGGTCTGCACGCCAATCGGCTAGTACTTCCACTTCCAAGGTGCGGGTACCTATGGGTATCATCCGTTGCGCATCGCGGTACAACCAATAATCAACCCCTGCAAACAAAGAGTCTAAAATACCCAGTTCAGTCTGCTCTTCGTCCAAAAATCGAACCCGTAAGCGAACTTGATCGTCGTAATCATCATCGGAACCTGTATTGGCCAAGTAGCCTTCCAGGTGCACCCGCAACCTCGATGCATCAATGTGTTGCTCAGCATATCCTGCTTCCAATAAATCGACCCGTTGTTTAGCCGAACATTCATCACGTTCCCCAAAGAGCATCCAGGCCCCGTCAAAGGGTTGCATCCCTTGGTATTCTTGAATTCGTGAACACCCATCATAGACCCAATCAGCGCCACCTTCGGTTTCAAAAGAGGTGTTCTCAATAAAGACAGATTCATTTGGTAGATCAGGTAGTTCAACGATCTCCACCGATTGCGCTACTTGCACCACCCCAAAGCCATCATCGACTTCCACAGAACAGGTCCACATTCCCAAAGTCGATTGTGCAGGGGACAGGCTGGATTCGTCAATCCGAGTACCATCCACATTCTCCCAGTATACCGCAACACCCAAAGGATCTTGGTCCGCATCACTAGTGGTCACTTCACAAAGGACGGGATAGCCCTCAGTGGGAATTTCTGGTATCACCGCGATCGACACCAGTGGTGGTGAATTGACAATTTCTACAGGGTCAGACAGAACAACACTACCGTTTTCCAAAGTCACTTCAGCATGCCACTGTTCACCTCGGGCTGTCCAATTGGGACTCAGGGTTCGAGATTCAACAGTTAACACACCATCTTTATACCAACCAACGGATGAGGGGACTGCACGTTCACCCTTTTCGCTTTCAGCAATCGCCTCGATTTCATCCATCGTCGTTGGAGATTCAGGGGTCAAATACACACTGGTACTCGAACAGCCCCACAAGGTCAGCCACAACATCTCTGCTCCTGTTGATTTTAGCAGTTTGCCCTTTAGGTCAGCATGCTGACTTAGTCGTTGTTTTGTGAGTTACTTTGCGAGGCTTTTTCCATTTGCTGTTTGAGTTTACGCTCATCTTGTCGTCGCTGTTTGGCATATTCCAAGTACTTCTCTGATTTGCGGGACTGCAAAATACCGTCTGCGCGTTCAGCTTTGTTGACCATCCGATCGTATTCTCCCATCGCCTCGTGTAAAATCGCCATGTTGTGCAAAGCCTTTCCTTGTACTTTGTTGGAAAAACCATCCATGTTGTTTTGATAGACGTCACGGGCTTTGTCGTATCGATGTTCTTTGGTCAAGTCGACAGCCTTACGGAAGCGTTTGCCCTTTTTACCCATTGGTCCACGGTACAATGCTCGGTATTGAAACTCTTCGGATGGAGACACCCGTCGGAAGTACTGTGACCCAAGTTCATCAGCCAATTCCAAACTGAGTTTGTCGGTGTTCCCCACGTTGGACTTGGCATCACCCGGTGTATCGCCTTCACCAGACCAAGTGGCGGAGTTTCGTGCCATGAAAGAGTCATAGGTCTCTCCGTTACAACCACGAAAACGCCAGTCGGTACTCAAATCAGAACGAAATGTAGCAGTATAAATCGAAACCGTACGTTGCTTACCATCAACCGTTCTGGTGTCAGTACGCTCGTCAACATCCATGTCTTCGTCGATATTGAAACGATGCAAGACCAACGCCCCACTCACATTGGCTTTTTGACAAAGGGTACGCATCGCATCATTGGGGATTGGACCATTGACAGGAACCGCAAGGTCTTCATAGATTTGTTGAGCATCAACCACCTGAAAACGAACCAAATCCACTGCTTGAGAGGTTTCCAAAAACCCTTGGATAGCACCTTCGGTATAATCATTGGACACACGATCAACCACCGCAATCTTGGTTATGCTTGGATCAATGGTAACATCAGCAGGATTGGTAATCTTCAATTGGATACTTGGACGACAAGCAATCAATAGGTTCAACAATAAAAACATATTTTCTCCAAAGACGTTTGGGTGTACAATTGTGCTCTTTATAACATTATTTATGCATAAATCTGTATCTTATATACACCATTCCCAATCAAAATATTACATTGTCTACAATTACTATGGATAAGGAAGACAGATGGACGCCCTTGAAATCGACAAACAATTCGCATTTTTACAAACCGCACGACACACCATTGAAGTGTTGGAAGAATTGGGCTTTGAGTTTGACTTACTCGATGATCAAGAGCAAGAATGGCTGATTGTCGCCATTGCGGACACCGAAATCGGACGGGTTCGAGTAGCCGTTGGTATTCTCGAAGATCCCGGACAGTGGATGATCACCGCCTACCACCCATTGGTGATTGTCTCTACACTTCGTCCTGTAACTGGGGAACTGTTAATGCGATTTAACCAAGAAATGGCGGTTGGGAACTGGGAAATCAATTGGGACGATGGACAATTGCGGGTACGCTCTGGCACATTTTTCCATGGTCGAGCCTTGCCCAAAGAAGAAACCGCTATTTTAATCCAAAGTGCTCTGTATTCTCTGTTGAAATACCATACTCCACTGGTGCAAACTATCTTCGATGGGGAACCACCCAAGAATGCTTTGGAGCCTGATTCTGAAGACACCTAGATTCAACGCTGATAATAATCAACAGGATCGTCAGTTTCTTCGTCCCACAAATGCCCCACCAGTTGCTGAATACAAACCATCAGCACCCAGTCCATCAAGCCAATCCCCAACCACAATAACGGCAAGACTTTGGCGACCCGTTTGATTTCTGCCATCGGTTGTCCCAGACAATAGGTAACCACCATTACCCCCGACCATCCCAAAGCAATACCCCAAAACATAGCCATGTCATCGGGCATCTTGGGCAAGCGATCCCAACGCCGAAGCAACATCAAGTGGCCATACAAGCCAACGACCCATCCCAATAAGGGTAACGTAAGGGTCACAGCACCGTAGACGGTCCATTGAAAGCAACCCACGCCGAGCACCAAGAGACTTTGACTGAGGATCAACAACCATGGGGAAGAAAAAAAATGCATACTGGTTTGTACAGTGTTTTTGGTCTATGGTCGATGAAAATATTGATATTGGAGCGATAGATGAATCCACCACAGAAACTACCCCAACATCTGCCAACGTTGAAAGATATGGTAAACACGATCCTCTCCAGTCCATCTAAAACCCCTAACGCATGGACATTCACCAACAATCACCAGTGGCAAATGATTCACTGTGTAAACAAGACCAAACGCATTGAGGGCTTAGCCAGACAAATTATCGCTCAGAGGCATTTGGCACTTCTCACTTTCTCTGCGACCATAGGTAATGCGTCTTATAGTGTGATCTATCTATTTGATGGACAGCAATTTTCCCACACCGTTTTCCAACCCCAAAACAAACCCGATCAATGGTGGATTGAGCCATGGTCAATCGATCACCTGTTGTCATGAGGTGTGCGTCATCAAGTATCACCGTCGGTTTCATCGTCTACTGCTCCCATCACAAAAAATTCCTGTGGGGCTTCTTCTGTTTCTTCAAGATTGCCATTGAGCAAAGTGAATTCTGGTGGTGCTATCTCCTCAGCAAGGGGTACCGACGCTTCGGGAGTGACGTCAGAGCCCTCTGATGTTTCAGTGCTTTCTTTGATAATTTCAATCTCTTGCTTTTCAATAAAAGGCACTTCCAAGGAACGCAAAAACACCAAACAAGCCACCAATGCGGTAAGGATCGCCCCATAAAATTGATGCACCCAGTGATTGTGCTGGATTTCTTGCAAGGTCATCAACGACAGGTGATTCAAAAACGCCTCTGTTTGCAAATACTCGGTTAGTTGCTTAGCCAACAGCCAATCAATCCCCATACAAACCACCACGATCAACAACATCATCACTCGTGGCGGCATGGGTGTTTTGTCAACAAAGATCGCACCTACATATGCCGTGACACCCGTGATGACTGTCATAATCATCAACAGCAACCACAAGGAACTCTTGACCAGTTTGTAGAGATTTTTGCTGTGTGGCGGTACCAATTCAACATGTAACAATGCTTGTGATGGATCCAACTGAAAGGTCACTACATCCCTTTGGCGATCAAACAACAGTTTACTGTTGACCTTCCATGAAGGTGGTACCAATACTTCCACCGTAACGTCCCACGCCCGCAACAAACCTGTCATTTGCCCTTGCCACTGCGGATTGAGGACATACAGTTCATAACGCCGAGTAAAGTGACTGGAATCGACCCGAACATCAAATACTTGCTCTATTTGCAACTGACTTTTCCCCACAGGCAACGATTGTATGGGTATGGAAAAACCAACGATGTTCTCTTTTGCCAACATAGCACCAAGAGGGGTATCTTTGGTGTTGATTCCTCGAAAACTGTTGTCATAGAACACTTTTTGTTGTGGATACTGGGCTATTGCTGGAGACAACGTTTCTTGATTGAGACGAATTTTTGGTTCAGCACTACTGGTGAGTGTGAACAAGCCAAATTGCTCAGGTTGGGTGGTGGAAAACTGGTAGGTGGTCTCTGCTTGCAACAAGGGGTTTTGTAAACTCGGTAGCCACTCTCGCATATCGATGGTTGTTTTTTCAGCATCGACTTTCACCGTTGGCGCAATACTCACCACAGTACCAACCACCTCACCTTGCAATAAGTAGTTGTTGACATAAATCGGGTCTGCCGAAACCAAACTCGTCCAAAAGAACCCGATTACAACCAAAATATACCATGCTATTCTTTGAACCATCATCTTTTCACCATCATTTTGTCTAGCATAACAAAGTAGTGCGAAAACCTGACCACAAATTGCAATTTCTGACATAGAGTGCAGATACATCTTGGGCAATAGACAAATATAGTGGATCAATGACCAGACTGTGATACACTTATCAATATTCAAACACCAATCCCTATATTGTATGGAGTATGGTACGCACCTTTGTGTCAAGTGGGTTATCATACCAGTACAATGTTTGTTTCTCTCTAATTATTGAGGATGTCATATGAATGCGATGTTTCTGTTGTGGATGAACTCCGCCGAAGCCACGACCATGGTTCCACTCAGTGTCGAACAGATGGTTGATCTTTCCAGCACCGTTGTCCGTGGTACCGTCACCAACGTCTGGACCGAACCAGATATGAACACCAAATCTGTCTGGACCTACGCCCAAGTAGAAGTGGACAAAGTCTTCAAAGGTCAGACCCAAACACAGGTTCTGGTACTCGAACAGCCCGGAGGTTCATGGGGAACGGCAGAAACCATCGTGGAAGGGGTTGCTCGTTTCAGTGTTGGTGAAGAAGGATATTTCTTTGTGGAAAATCTTGATTCTGGTCGTGCGGTCACCGCAGGGATGTTCCAAGGCAAATACAACGTCATCTTCGATCCCTACTCTCGACAAGAATTGGCTGTGCGATTTCCAGTCCACCCAAAGCGTGACTTCGATCATCGTTTCATCCCTTTGCCTCCCGAAAAGCAGCGAATGTCGGTCGATATGTTTGAGTCTCAAATCGAAGCCTATGTGCTCGATGGCTGGGATGGACAACCAATCCCTGGTGTCTCATTGGAAAAGTTGGAAGCCATTAACACCCCCACAACCAAATAATACGCACTAGAACGCCAAATACATACCGTTTAATGTTTAATGTTTTAGGATTAGGAGTAAATCATGATTTCATTGTTGATGTTCAGTTCGACTGCGTGGGCATGGAAACACACTGGAAACATTTGGAGCCGAGACGAAGTACCCTTGGAATGGTACATGTCTGACTATATCGCCGAAACCATCGATCCAGGTGCCACTGACATCGAAGACACCTACCAATTTCAAGTTATCAATCAATCCTACCAAAACTGGTTAGACGGAGCACCCTGTGGACAATTGGGTGTATCCTATCAAGGTGTACGCGAAGGTCACCACACCTTAGGACGGAACTCAGCCGATCAACAAAACACCTTCTACTACGATGATCCCAATGACGAACAAGGTGGTGGTGTATTGGGGGTTACCTATACCCAATCGACTGGACAAAT